>NZ_BAAAXG010000014.1 GCF_039535475.1 Streptomyces showdoensis
GCGGAGGTCTTCGGGCCGCGCAACGTCATCCCCAACTTGCGTGGCGGGCGTCGAGATGGCCGAGCCCTTCGGCTTCACCACCGTCGACGAGGCCATCGCCTCCACCACGGAGGGCCTGGAGTACTTCATGTCGCGCGGCATCACGCCCCGCTTCACCACCTGGTGCCCCGAGCCCACCACCCCGCTCGGCAAGGCCAATCCGGAGGGCGCCCCGCTGGAGTACCACATCCGGCTCCTGGAGGCCTACCGCGCGACCATGGAGGCCAACGGCCTCAGCTCGCCGCCCGGTTACGGCCCCGCGGGCCCCGGCCGCGCGGTCTTCTCGGTGAGCTCCTTCATGGACAGCCTCCCCGCCGAGGACTGAGCGCCACCGGAGCACGACGCCCGGACCCGGCCGCCGAGAGCGGCCGGTCCGGGTGTCCCCCGGCGCCTTGTGAAATTTCTTGCAGGATCTTGCAGGGCTTCCCCGGGCGCTGTTTGACTGCGCGCATGAGCAGCGACAGCCCCAGTGATGCCGAGACCGACATCGACGTCCTCGTCCTCGGCGGTGCCGGCGTCGACACCATCGTGTACGTCCCCGAACTGCCCCTGCCCTTCGCCGACAGCCACATGATCCGGCCCGGGATCGAGACCCGCGCCGGACAGACCGGCGACTTCGTCGCCCTCGGGCTGCACCGGCTGGGGTTGCGGACCCACCACCTCGACCTGGTCGGCGCCGACCCCGAGGGCGAGCTCGTCCGCCGCTTCCACCGGGACCAGGGCATCCCGCTCACCGAGGTGCCCCACCCCGCGGGGACCAAGCGGGCCGTCAACCTCGTCGGGCCCGACGGCCGCCGGCTCTCCCTGTACGACGCCACCCGGGGGCACGACGACGACCGGCTGCCCCCGGAGACCGTGAAGGCGCTCGCCGCCCGCAGCGGGCACGCCCACGTCTCGATCACCCAGCCCTGCGCCCACGCCCTGCCCGCGCTGCGCGACGCCGGGGTGACGCTCTCGACCGACCTGCACGACTGGGACGGCAGCTCCCCCTACCACGAGCCCTTCGCCCACGGGGCCGACGTGGTCTTCCTCTCCGCCGTCGCCCTGGACGACCCCGAACGCACCATGCGCGGCATCGCCGCCCACGGCCGCGCGTCCGTCGTCGTCGCCACCGCGGGTGCCGACGGCGCCTACCTCCTGGACGGCGCCGGGAGCCAGCTCGTCCATGTGCCCGCCGTCACCCCGCCCGCCCCCGTCGTCGACAGCAACGGCGCCGGCGACGCCTTCGCGGCGGGCTTCCTGGCCGCCTGGCTCTCGGGGGCGCCCGTGCGGGAGTGCGCGCTGCACGGCTCCGTGGCCGGGGCGTACGCCTGCACCGTGCCCGCGACCCGTACCGACGCCATCGGGCGGGACGCGCTCCGGGCGGAGGTGGCACGGCTGAGCGCCGCGGCCGGTGGTCACTGAGCCGTCGGGGGACATGTCAGGATCGGAGGATGACAGAGAAGATCATCGCGGCGTGTGACGGCGCCTCCAAGGGCAATCCCGGACCCGCCGCCTGGGCCTGGGTCATCGGTGCGGGGGACGGCGAGATCGCGCACTGGGAGGCCGGACCGCTCGGCACGGCGACCAACAACGTGGCCGAACTCACCGCCCTGCTCAGGCTCTTGGAGCACATGGACCCCGCCGTGCCCGCCGAGGTGCGGATGGACTCGCAGTACGCGATGAAGGCCGTCACCACCTGGCTGCCGGGCTGGCGCCGCAAGGGCTGGAAGACCTCGGCCGGCACCCCGGTCGCCAACAAGGACCTCGTGGTGCGCATCGACGAGCTGCTCGCCGACCGGCGCGTCGAGTTCGTGTACACCCCCGCCCACCAGGTCGACGGCGACCCCCTGAACGACGCCGCCGACCGCGCCGCCAGCCACACCGCCCGCACCCAGGAACCGGCCGGCTCCGCCGCCGGCTCGCCGCTTCCGCCGCCGGAGCCCGGTTCCAGCCGCCCGGCGGCCGCCAAGCGTGTCCCGAAGGCGGCCGGAGCGACGTCCCGAGGACCCCGGAAGGCGGGCTCCTCGGGCGCTCCCACGCTCAAGGCCCGGTTCCCCGGACGGTGCCGCTGCGGCAAGCCCTACGGCAAGGGGGAGACGATCACCAAGAACTCCGACGGCTGGGGGCATCCGACCTGCACGGACGCCGCTTCCTAGGGCCCCTCGGGAGGGGCCTTGGACCATGTGAGGGATCGGGGTGAACCGGACATTCACCCAGCCGTGCGCTCGGGTTCGTGTGGGGTTCTGTTCAGGAGGCGCTGGGGGCTGCATACTGTCCTCCTCGCACCGGTGACGAACCGTTTCATTGCCCGTTTTGCCCATCCGGCGAAGTGGTCGGCATCCGGCGCGAACCTCACCCCGTCATTCCCGCCGTGATCCGGCGTGGGATGTCCCCTGCCCGTGAAAGACCCGAGGTTCCGTGCCAGTACCTGTAGTCCTTGCCGGGCGCACCGTGCGCCTGGAGCCGCTGGCCATGCGCCACGCCGAGGGCATCGCCTGGGCGGGCGCACTGGATCGTGCGGCCTATGCCTACACCGCCGTGCCCCACGGCCTTGACGCCTCCTGCGACTACATCGCCCGCGCGCTCGCCGATCAGGCGGCGGGCCGGGCGTTGCCCTTCGCCCTGGTCAATCCCCGCAACGGCCGGGTCCTGGGATCCACCCGATTCCTGGAACTCGACTACTGGCGCGGACCCCTCGTGTGGCCGCCGACCACCGGCACGCCCCACGGCGACCCGCTGACGGCCGTGCCCGACGCGGTGGAGATCGGCAACACCTGGATCTCCACCGAGGCCCGCGGCACCGGCGTCAACACCGAGGCCAAGTACCTCATGCTGCGTCATGCGTTCGAGACCTGGGGCGTGCGCCGCCTCTCGATGCGGGCCGACGCCCGCAACAGCCGCTCCCGGGCCGCGATCGAACGTCTCGGCGCCACCTGCGAGGGCGTCCGCCGGGCCCACTCCCGCGGCCTGGACGGGGTCGTCCGCGACACCGCGTTCTACTCGATCCTCGACGAGGAGTGGCCGGCCGTGCGCGGCATCATCGAGCTGCGGCTCCCCGGCCTGCGCCCGCAGGGCGTCCTCGAACGGGCCTTCCCCGGCGAGACCCGGGAACACGGCGGCGCGGGCGAACTGCTGCCCGCGTAGCCGGAACACCCGGCGTCCCGCTCTGCCGCCCCGGCTCCGCAGGTCCCGCCCGGTCCGGCGCCGCCCGTCCGTCCGGCCGTGACAGGCCGGGCGGGACCGGGCGGGACCGGGCGGGTCACGGCGGGGCGGAGCTCAGACCGGCAGTCGCCCCGGCTGCCCCGCGCGGGGCGCCGGAGGCCGGGCGGCGCCGTCGGGAGCCCGGCCGCCCGGGTCGGGCACGGACGGCTCCGGGCGCAGTACGTCGTCGAGGCCGGCCAGCCGGATCAGCCGCAGGATCATCGGCTGGTCGCACACGAGGCGCCAGGCCGCGCCCCGCCCCCGCACGCGCTGCGCACACCGCACCAGGAGCCCGAGCCCCGACGCGTCGCAGAAGCCGAGATGGCGCAGGTCGACCGTGAGGGCGGTGGCCTCGCGGGTGAGGTCGTCCAGCTCGGGCCGGACGCGCTGCACCAGCACCAGGTCGAGCTCGCCGTACAGCTCGACAGTGGTCAGGCCCTCGCTCGACCGGACGGCGAGGTGCGGTTCGCGGCGTCGGATCAGATGCATGGACACGCTCCAGTGGATCGGCCCCCGTGGGTCGAGGTTCTCGGCCCACGAGGAGGCAGACACGTTTCTCCACATCTGCCATCACACGAAGAGGTGAATTCGGCGCATTTACGCCCGCTTGTGTCCCGCACTCGCCCCGGCGGCGCCCCGCAGGAGACCGGCCCTAGACCGCCGGCGGCACGACGGCGACCGGGCAGGCCGCGTGGTGCAGTACGGCGTGCGCGACGGAGCCCACGAGCAGGGTCTCGACCCGGTGCCTGCGGTGCCGGCCCACGACCAGGAGGCCCGCCTCCCGGGAGTCCTCCACCAGCCGGCCGGCCGCGTCGACGGGCGTGACGGTGGGGATCACCTCGACCTCGGGGTGGCGCTCGGTGAAGGGCCGCAGGCGTTCCTCCTGGCGGCGGGCGGTCAGGCCGACGAGCTCGGGGGTCTCGTCCGGCAGTGGCGGCGGCACCTGGAGGGCGGGTGCCGGAGCGCCGATGAGCAGGGCGGGGGAGGGCGGTACGGGATAGGCCGTCACCACCTCCAGCGGCACCCCGCGCCGCTTCGCCGCCTGGAAGGCGAACGCGACCACCTCGTCCGGGGTTTCGTCGGTGTGCAGCCCGAGCAGCACCCGCCCCGCCCGCGCCCCGCCCTCCAGTGACGCGGCCCGCGCCTCGTGCGGCACCACCACGACCGGGCAGGGGGCCGACGCGGCCAGGGTGCGGCTCGTCGAGCCGAGGAGCAGGCTCTTGAAGCCGCCCCGCCCCCGCGAGCCGACCACGAGGAGCCGGGCGTCGCGCGCGGCCGCGCTCAGGGCGTCGACCACGGACCCGTCCAGCGAGGCGTACCGCACGTCGAGCCCCTCGGCCTTCGCGCCGACGTGGGCGGCGAGCGCGTCCACGACGGTGTCGGGCATCTCGGGGGCGGGGCCCAGGGAGGCGATCCGGGCGCTGCCGAGCTGGAGCGCCTCGGGGCGGACGTGGGCGACGGTCAGCGGCGCCTCCAGGGCGTGGGCGACCCCGAGGGCCCATTCGAGCGCCCGCAGGCTGTGCTCGGAACCGTCCACTCCCACCACGACAGCTGTCTTCTCACTCATGCTTCGCACTCATATCGGGATCATTCGATGCCTTTCGGATGCCACGCCGGATGCGCCTTGCGCGTTGTTAATGAAAATGATTATCGTCTCGATTGTTCGCGCACACTCAACACAGCCCAAGGGGGGCTTCTTTTGCGTACCTCCATGCGTTCCCTCACCGTCCTCGGCGCCCTCGCCGCCGCCGTGTCCCTCGGCGGACTCACCGCGGCGCACGCCGCCGGGACCACCCTGTCCCAGGGCCACATCGACGCCCTCGACGTCGAGTACGACGGCAGCGCGCTCCAGCTCCACGTCCACGACCACTCCGCCGTCCCGGCCGTGGAGTACGCGCCGGCCGACGTCGTCCTGCGCGCTCTGCCCGCCGCCGCGTACACCGTCCCCGCCGGCACCTGCTACAGCCACCTCGGCACCGCCGGCACGACCGTCTACCGCCTCCCGCAGGTCGAGGCCACCGGACTGCTGTGGCCCGGCATCTCCGGCGAGCACCTCGCCGCCGGCGTCTTCCAGGGCGACAAGGTCCAGGTCAAGCTCGCCTCGGTGAGCGGCCCCGGCAAGATCATCGTCTACAAGAACGGGCTCTGCCCGAAGAACAACCGCTCCTTCGACAGCGGCGACGCCGCCCTCGCCAACACCCGGGACGTCGTCGCCGGCGAGCACGACCACGCCAATTGGGCCTTCACCAAGGCCGGTACGTACACCGCCACCTTCCAGGTGAGCGGCACGCTCGCGAACGGCACCAAGGTCGGGCCGACGTCGGCCGCCTACACCTTCCAGGTCGGCTGACCCCGGGCCCGTACCGCCGAGAGGTGCTCCGGGCCCCACGCCGGGGGCGGGTCGGCCCGCCGCCCGATCCGCCCCCGGCACCGCCCCTCGCCCGACCCGAACGCCGCCCGCCGACCACCCACGCCGAAGGAGCCGCCCCGCCATGCGGGCCCCACTCGCGCCACGCCCCGCCGTCATCGCCGCCGTCCTCGCGGCCGCCACCGCCGTCGTACCGCTCGCCGCACCCCGGTACGCGCTCGCCGCCGACCTGCCGGCGACCGAGGCGCCCGCCGGCGAGCGCACCGTCCTCGACGGCGGTCACCTCGACCTCGCCGCACGGCTGCGCGACGGCCGCCTCGACTTCATGATCAAGGACGGCACGGTCGCGGGCCGCACGGTCTGGCGCCAACCCTCCGACGTCGTCCTCCACTTCGACCCCCGGCACGCGATCGTCGTCCCCCCGCGCGAGGAGGTCCCGCAGTTCGAGGGCTTCGGAGAGCCGGGCGAACGCCTCTGGGTCGACAAGGACTTCGCCTCCCAGGAGGGTCTCCTGTGGCCCGGCTGGAGCACCATGGAGATCCTGCCGTCCGACCTCGCGGGCACCGTGAAGGTGAGCTTCCCGAAGATCACCGGGCCCGGCCGCCTGGTCCTCGGACAGTGGGCCGACGACCCGGAACTCGGCGTCCGCATCGGCGTCACCGTCGACGGCGCGAAACCGGACCCCGGCAGCGTCGACCTCCGGCCCTTCAGCCACTCCCACCCGCTGTGGATCCTCGACACCGAGGGCGTCTACCGGATCACCCTGCAGATGACGGCGACCCTGCCCTCCGGCGCGAAGGTCTCCGACCGCGAGACCCTCGCCGTGGCGGTCGGCGACGTCGACGCGTCGAAGGTCGTGCCGGGGGAGGGAGACGGGGGCGGCGACGGGGGGCCGGGAACTCCGGAACCGAGCGGGTCTCCTTCGCCGACGCCGACGCCGACGCCCACCGCGACGGCGAGCGCCACCACGACCCCCACGGCCACCGCCACCGCCCCCACCCCCACGCGTCCTCCCACCACCGGTCCCGATCCCTCCACCGTGCCCGGCGATACGCCGACCCCGCCCCCCGCTCCCGGCGGCACCACGACGCCGCCGGACCCGCCGCCCTCCGCCACGAACGCCCCGGTCGCGACCGGCGGCGGCCGGCTCGCCGCCACCGGGGCCGGGGTGGCGCTGCCCGTAGGGATCGCCGGTGCCGCGGTGCTCGCGGGCGGGGCCGTCGTCCTTCTCGTACGCCGGAAGAGGGCGGCCCGATGAGCCGCGACCCGGGCCGCGCGCGTACGACGGGAGCGGTCGCGGGACTCCTCGGTGCGCTGCTCGTCGGCGCCGCCGGCTGCTCGGCCCCCGTGGCGGGGCGCTCCGGCGAGGCCGAACTGACCGTCTCCACGACCACCGCGATCATCGCCGACCTGGTCCGCAACGTCGGCGGCGACCGCGTCGACGTCGCCTCCGTCGTCCCGCCGCACGGCGACCCCCACTCGTACGAGCCGAGCCCCGGCGACGCCGCCCGCGTGGCCCGCTCCGACCTCGTCTTCACCAACGGGCTCCTCCTGGAGGAGCCCGGCATCCTGAAGACGATCCACACCAACGCCCCCGACGGCACCCCCAAGATCCCCCTCGGCGAGAAGCTCGAACCGTACGGCGGCTCCGTCATCGAACTGAAGGAGGACCTCGGGCTCGACGTCCTCTGGCTCGGCTGGGCCGTGGAGGGCGAGGTCGCGGGCGACGGCAGTCAGATACGGACCACCGTGACCGGCCTCGAAGGCCCCGGGGACCTGCGCGTCTACCTCACCGACACCCTCGGCACCCCGACCGTCACCGTCGACTCCGCCGACGGCTTCGACTCCGCCGACTCCTTCGTCCTGCCGCCCGAGGCCCACACCCACGTCAACTGGGCCTTCAGCGCCCCCGGTACGTACCGGCTCACCGTCCAGGGCCGCACCGAGGCGCTCGACGGCACCGGCGCGCCGATCGGCGGCGGCACCGTCACCTTCGCCGTCGGCGCGGCGGCGGCCAAGGCGGCCGGCGGCAAGACGCTGCTCGACGGCGGGCACGCCGACGTCGCCCTCGACGCGCGCACGAGGACCGTCCGGATCCGCTCCGACGACCCGGCGACCGGCCGGCGCACCCACCACCCGCTCGACTCCGTCGTCCTGTCCGTCCCCGACCGGGCGCGGGAGGCCGTGCCCGCGGAAGGCGCGTACCGCTTCCTCGGTGCCCCCGGCGCACCCCTCTGGGTCCTGCCGCAGGCCGTCGTCGGCAAGCACGTCCACGGGGACCTGGACCCGCACACCTGGCAGGACGTCGCCAACGCCGAGGCGTACGTACGCCGGATCGAGGCCGAACTCGTCGCGGCGGACCCGGCCGGACGCGCCGTCTACGAGCGCAACGCCGCCGCCTACCTCGCCCGGCTCGGCCGCCTCGACGAGGAGGTCGCCCGCACCCTCGCGGGCATCCCCGCCGGGCACCGGCGGCTCGTCACCACCCACGACGCCTTCGGCTACCTCGCCCACGCCTACGGCCTGGACGTGGCCGGCTTCGTCGTGCCCGTGCCGAGCCGCGAGCCCAGCGCCGCCGAGATCGCGAGGCTCCGCGACACGATCCGCGAGCAGCGGATCCCGGCCGTCTTCCTCGAACCCAACCTCGCCGCCCGCGCCGACGTCCTGCGCCGGGTCGCCGAGGACGAGGGCATCGGCATCTGCACCGTCTACGGCGACTCCTTCGACGACGAGGTCCACGACTACGTCGCGATGATGCGCCACAACGCGAACGAACTGGCCCGCTGCCTGGGCCGGGAGGGGAGTGGAGCCCGATGAGGCTCGTCCACCACAGCAAGACCGCCCTGGCCGCCGCGGGCGCCCTCGCCCTCGCGGGAACGGCCGCGACGACCCTGCCGGATCCGGCGGCGGCCGCGCTGCCGGGGACGTCCGTGCGGGCGCCCGTGGCCGCGGCCGCGCCCCCGTCCGCGTCCGCGGGGGCGACGCCTTCCGCCGCCGTGCCGGGCGGGGAGGACCCGGACGGCGCCGTCCCCGTGCTGGCGCCCGTCACCCTCACGGGGACCGCGGACGGGTACGAGCTGGGCCTCGGCCCCGAGCGCACCCTGGACCTCGACGACGGCCATCGCGTCACCGGGGCCGACGGCGTCACGCGCTGGGAGACGGCCGCCGCCTGGGACACGACCGGTGCCGGCGCGCCCGGCACCCCCGTCCGGTGGGCGCTGACCGCGGCCGAAGGCCCCGGAGCCGTCCGGGTCCTGGAGCCTGAGGACGGGGGAGCGGACCCCCTCGTGCGCTTCGACAGCGCCGACGGACTGCCCGACGGGTACGACCTGCCGGTCGGCCGCCGGGGCGAGACCCGCTGGACCTTCGACGCCCCCGGCACCTACCGGCTGACGTTCACCGCGCGGACCGCGGCGGGGACACGGCCCGCCACGGCCGAGGTCCGGCACACGGTCCGCGTCGGCGGCGGGGCGGCGGAGCCCGGGGAGGCCACCGCTCCGACGGTTCCCTCCGCCCCCGCCGCGCGCCCGCTTCCGGGGCCCCGGGCTCCCCGGGCCGTGACCACCGCGGCGCCGGCGGAAGCGGTCGAGACGGTACGGAAGGTGCTCGACGAAGGACACGTCGACATCGCCGCCCGGCTCGTCGACGGCAGGCTGCAGATCCACGTCAAGGACGGGACCGTCCCCGGCCGGACCGTCTGGCGCGAGCCCTCCTCGGTCGTGCTGCGGGTCAAGCCGCAGGCCAGGAAGACGATCCCGGCCCACAAGGACTTCGCCTTCCTCGGCCGGGCGGGCGACCCCGTCTGGCTGCTCGACCAGGTCCAGCAGCCGGGCCTGCTCTGGCCGGGCTGGTCCACGGACAACCTGCCGGCCGGGGCGACCCGCGGGGACGTGGAGTTCAGGCTGGTGAAGGCCGAAGGGCCGGGCAGGTTCGCGCTCTACAACTACGACGGCCTGTCCGGCGCGACGGTCCGCTTCAACAGCGCCGACGGTGTGCCGGACGCCTTCCGCGTCCCCCCAGAACGCGCACGCGCACGGCGGCTGGGCCTTCGGCAAGGAGGGCGACTACCGGCTCACCGTGTCGATGTCCGGTTTCCGCGCCGACGGCGCCCGCGTGAGCGACACCGAGACCCTCACCTTCGCGGTGGGGGAGGGCGCGGGAGCCGGCCCGGGCGGCGGTACGGGCTCCACCACGGCGGGCTCCACCGGCGGAGGCACAGGAGGCGCAGGAGGCGCAGGAGGCGCAGGAGGCACGGGAGGCACGGGAGGCACTGGGGGTACCGGAGGCCCTGGCGGAACGGCGACGGGCGGGGCTGCCTCCGGGGGCTCCACCGCCGTCGGCGACCCCGCGCCGCGAGGCTCCATGGCCTCGACCGGCGCGGCCTCCACGGCCCTCCTCGGCGGCACGGCGGTGGCCCTTGCGGCGGCCGGCGCGGCGGCCGTCCGGATCGCCCGGAGGCGCTCGGCATGACCACCGCCACGGTGACCACCACCCAGGGCGACTCGGCCCCCCGCCCCCTCCTCCGTGCGGCGTCCGTCTCCGTCGTCCTCGGCGGCCGTCCGGCCGTCCGGGACGCCTCGCTCACCGTGGCTCCCGGCGAGCTCGTCGGGCTGCTCGGACCGAACGGCGCCGGCAAGACCACCCTCCTGCGCGCGCTCCTCGGCCTCACCGCCACCACCACCGGCTCCGTCGAGGCGGAGGGGCCGGTCGGATACGTTCCCCAACGCCACGAGTTCGCCTGGGACTTCCCCGTCGACGTCGCCGGAGCGGTCCTCAGCGGGCGCACCCGGGCGGTCGGCTGGCTCCGGCGCCCGCGCGCCCACGACCGGGCCGCCGCGGACGAGGCGCTGGAGCGGGCGGGGCTCACGGACCTGCGCCGCCGGCCGATCGGCGAGCTCTCCGGCGGCCAGCGCCAGCGCGTCCTGGTGGCCCGCGCCCTCGCGGCCGAGCCCCGGCTGCTGCTCCTCGACGAACCCTTCACCGGGGTGGACGTACCGACCCAGGAGCTGCTGGGCGGGCTCTTCGGCCGGCTCGTCGCCGAGGGGCGGGGGCTGCTGATGACCACCCACGACCTCGCCGCGGCGGCCCGTAGCTGCTCACGGGTCGTCCTGCTCAACCGTACGGTCGTCGCCGAGGGCGGCCCCGAGCTGCTCTCGGACGCCGGGCGGATGCTGCGCGCCTTCGGCCTGGACGCGACGTCCACGACGGTTACGGCCGGCGCGACGGTTACGGCCGGCGCGACGGATACGGCCGGCACGACGGATACGGCCGGCACGACGGACGCGACGGATGCGACGGACGCAGCGGGGGCGGCGGCATGAGCGAGCTCCTGGTCCTCCTCTCCGAGCCCTGGCACCTGCCCTTCATGAGGCGGGCGTTCGCCGTCGCCGCGATCGTCGGGCTGGTCTGCGGGGTGGTCGGCGTGTACGTCGTGCTGCGCGGCATGGCGTTCATCGGCGACGCCGTCGCCCACTCCGCGTTCCCCGGGGTCGCGCTCGCCTACGCCTTCGAGGGCAACCTGCTGCTCGGCGGCGCGACGGCCGGGATCGCCACGGCCGTCCTGATCGCCTTCGTGTCGCAGAACCGGCGGTTGAAGGAGGACACCGTCATCGGCGTCTTCTTCGCCTTCGCGTTCGGCCTCGGCATCGTCCTGGTGTCCACCCGGGACAGCTGGACCACCGACCTGTCCTCGTTCCTCTTCGGGCAGGTCCTGGCCGTCGACGACGCCGACATCCTGCGCGTCGCGTGCATCGGCGCGGTCCTCGTCGCCGTCCTGCTGGCCCTGCGCAAGGAGCTCGTCGCGGTGACCCTCGACCGCGAGACCGCCCGCGCGGCCGGACTCCCCGTCCTGCCGCTCGACCTCACGCTGTACGTGGTCGTGACCGCGACCATCGTGATGTCCCTGGAGGCTGTCGGCAACATCCTGGTCCTCGCCCTGCTCATCACCCCGGCGGCCACCGCCCGGCTGCTGACCGAGCGCCTGTGGGCGATGACCCTGCTGGCCTCCGTGTTCGGCTGCGCGGGCAGTCTGGCCGGTCTGTACGTGAGCTACGCGTACGACCTCGCGGCGGGCGGCTCGGTCGTGGTGGTCCTGACGGCGCTGTTCACGGTGGTCTGGCTGGGCGCGCCCCGGCACGGCCTGGTGGCGAGGCTCCGGCCGCGCCGCCGCTCCCGGAACCCGGGCTCCGGGAGCGGCCCCGGTCCGGCGCCCGCCCCCGCTCCCGCTCCCGTGGGTGGGGCGGGGACGGGGGCGTGACGAGGCGGGCTCAGCGGGTCAGCCGGCGCCTCCCCCGGGCCGCCGCGACGAGTTCGGGTACGGTCCCCAGCTTCACCCGGGGCCGTCCCGCCGCCCCGCCGCGGGCGAGTTCGGCGCGTTCGATGGCGGCGAGGCCGCGGGCGTCGACGACCGTGCCCGCCCGGCCGCGCGCCAGCCGGTCGAAGGCGCGGGCGCTGCCGGCGGGCGGGGGGAGGGTGCCGTCGACGGCGTCGGCGAGCAGGGTGCCGACGGTCTCCGCGGCGCAGGTGCGGTTGGCGCCGATGCCGCCCGACGGGCCGCGCTTGATCCAGCCGACGACGTAGGTGCCGGGCCGTCCCGCCACCCGGCCGTTCTCGTGCGGCACGGTGCCGGTCGCCTCGTCGAAGGGCAGCCCGGCCACGGGCATGCCCCGGTAGCCGACGGCGCGCAGCACCCTGCCCGCCGGGATCTCGGTGGACGTGCCCGGCTCCGGGCCGGTCACCCGCACGGCGCCGTCCAGGATCTCCTCGGGCGCGGAGTGGAACCGGAAGACGATGCGCCGCTCCGGCCCCGGCGGCGCGGACCAGTCCACGTGTTCGCGGTCGGCGCCCCGCAGCAGCGCCGCCTTCTCGTGGGGCGCGGCCGAGTCGACGGCGGCCCAGGTCCGCGGATCGTGGGCGTCGACGACGAGGCGCACCCCGGGCAGCTTGCCGAGCGCGAGCAGTTCGGGCGCGGTGCAGGAGGCGTCCTCGGGGCCGCGCCTGGCGAGCAGCACCACCTCCCGCACGGAGGAGGCGCGGAGGGCGGCGAGGGCGTGGTCGGCGATGTCGGTCGCGGCGAGCGCCTCGGGGTCGGTCACCAGGATGCGGGCGACGTCGAGGGCGACGTTGCCGGTGCCGACCACGACGACCCGTTCGGTGCCCGACAGGTCGACGGCGTCGGGCGCGACCTCGGGGTGCGCATTGTACCAGGCGACGAACGCCGTGGCCGAGAGGCTGTTCGGCCGGTCCTCGCCCGGGACGCCGAGGCGGCGGTCGGCCGCGGCGCCGACCGCGTAGACGACGGCGTCGTGGTGCGCGGCCAGTTCCTCGGCCGTGACGTCCGTGCCGACGTCGACGCCGAGGTACATCCGTACCCGGGGGTGGGTGTGGAAGCGGGCGAAGGTGTCCCCGATCCGCTTCGTCGCCGGATGGTCGGGCGCGACGCCGTACCGGACGAGGCCGCCGGCCACCGGCAGCCGGTCGATCAGGGTCACCTCGGCGTTGGTGTGGAGCAGCAGGTCCTCGGCGGCGTACATCCCGGCGGGCCCGGTGCCGACGACCGCGACCCGGATGGGGGCGAAGTCGGACGGCAGGCTGCGGGGGAAGGACGGCTGCCCCCAGGGGTGGAAGGTGGGTCCTGCCACGGGTTCCGGGCGGGGCCCGCGCTGCTCGTAGTAGGCCGCGTTGACGGCGGCGTACTCCTGCTGGCCCGGGGCGAGGGCGTCCGCGGGGAAGATCGCGTCCACGGGGCAGGCGTCGGCGCACGCCCCGCAGTCGATGCAGGACCGGGGGTCGATGTACAGCATCTCCGTGCGGCCGAAGTCCGGCTCGTCCGGCGTCGGGTGGATGCAGTTGACCGGGCAGACGGCGATGCAGGTGGCGTCGTTGCAGCAGGTCTGGGTGATGGCGTAGGTCATGTCGTCGTCGGCTCGTCCGCTCGTCTCTCGGGCAGGTCAGATGAGGTGGGCGCGCTTGTAGAAGGCGAGCGCGGGACGGGTGAGGAGGCGGCACGAGGCCAGGAACTCCATCAGGCCCGAACAGCTGGACCGCATCAGGGACTTGTGGTGCTCGTTGGCGCGGGCCTCGGCGAGCGCCCGCTCGGTGTCGAGCCCCGCGTTGGCGTACACCTGGCGGTTGACCATGCTGGTCACGATGAAGTACGAGGCGAGGGAGACGACCAGGGCCTGGACGTGCCGGCGCAGCGGTCCGGCGTGGCGCAGCCGGGCGCGGGTCTCCTCGCGGGCGAACTTCATGTGCCGCGACTCCTCGACGACATGGATGTTGTTGATGGTGCGGACGAAGGGGGCGACCCGCTCGTCCCGCATCCAGTCGCGCTGCATGACGTCGAGCACCTCCTCGGCGACGAGGATCGAGGCGTACGCGGCCTCGCCGACGGCGAGCGTCTTGAAGGCCCGGCCGAGTTCGAGGACGAAGCGGCCCGGGCGGTAGGCGGGGGCGCCCAGCTTGGCCGCGCCGCGGCCGAACATGATCGAGTGCCGGCACTCGTCGGCGATCTCCGTCAGGGCCCACTGGAAGCGGGGGTCGGTGGGGTCCTTGGCGTACATGTCGCGCAGCACCATCTGCTGGAGGATCATCTCGAACCAGATGCCCGTGCTGGCCACCGACGCCGACTCCTGCCGGGTGAGCTCCCGGCGCTGGGCCTCGGTCATCTCCTGCCAGTAACGGGTTCCGTAGAGCGTGCTCCACTCGGGGCTCATGCCGTGGAAGCCGTCGTCGAGCGGGGTGTCCCAGTCGACCTCGGTGGCGGGGTCGTAGGACAGCTTGGCCGAGGAGTCGAGCAGCCGGCGGGCCGCCTCGCGCTCGGTCGTGGACCCGGAGGGCCCGGCCTGGTCCGCCGGCCGGACGGTGCTGCTTGCCATGATGCGGCTCCTTGATGACCTCGGGGGGCAGGAACACTCGCTTATTAGACTTCCCGTCTAGCAAGCTATTAGACGGAAGGTATAGCAAGAGCGTCCGGTCGCCTACCCATCGGTACGAAATTCCCCCGGGCCCCGGCGCCTTCGGGGGAGGATGAACGCATGCACCAGGAAAGCGAAGAGGACGCGATCGCCGCCGCCCTCGCCGGCGAACTGCGCCTCATGGACCCGTCCGTCCGCGTCTCCGCCGACGAGGCCCGCCGCCTGCTCGACCCCGAGTTCGTCGAGGTCGGCGCCTCCGGACGGCGCTGGACGTACGAGGAGATGCTCGCGGCCCTCCCCGAACTGGCGGGCGGCGACCCGCGGAACGGCCCGCGGTACGAGCCGTCCGGCCTGCGCGGGGTGCTCCTCGCGCCGGGCCTCGTCCACGTCACCTACGAGACGGTCATCGACGGCCGGCGGGCGCGCCGTAGCTCGCTCTGGCGCAAGGGGGCGGGACCGGGGGACGCCGGCTGGCGCATGTACTACCACCAGGGCACCCCCGTCGCCGACGGGTGAACGCCCCTGCTGTCATGATGCGTTCTGCCGGGCGGGCGTGATCATGAACGCCCGACGGGGAACACGGAGCGGGGGACCATGGGCACCGAGGACGCCAAGGACACCAAGGACACCAAGGATGCTAAGGACACCGAGGGCGCCAGGAGCGGGGACAGCGAGCTGCTGACGCGGCGGTTCGAGCAGGACCGGAGCCATCTGAGGGCGGTGGCCTACCGCATGCTCGGCTCGCTCGCCGAGGCCGACGACGCCCTCCAGGAAGCCTGGCTGCGGGCGGACGCGGCCGGGATCCAGGGCGTCGAGAACCTCGGCGGCTGGCTCACGACGGTGGTCTCCCGGGTCTGCCTGAACATGCTCAGGTCCCGGGACCGGCGACGCGAGGACGCCCTCGACGACCTGCTGCGCGAGGCGGAGTCCGACCGGCCCGACCGTCCCGGCGGGGCCGGGCGGGACCCGGAGGAGGAGGCCCTGATGGCCGACTCCGTCGGCGTCGCTCTCCTCGTCGTCCTCGACACCCTCGCCCCGGCCGAACGCCTCGCCTTCGTGCTGCACGACATGTTCGCCGTGCCCTTCGAGGACATCGCCCCGCTGCTGGAGCGCAACACCGCCGCCGTGCGCCAGCTCGCCAGCCGCGCCCGCCGCCGGGTGAAGGGCGGCACCGCCCCCGCCCCGGCCGGTGCGGCCGACCTGGCCCGGCGGCGCAGCGTGGTCGACGCCTTCCTGGCCGCGACCCGGGGCGGCGACTTCGCGGCGCTGGTCTCCCTGCTCCACCCGGACGTCGTGCTGCGCGCCGACCGCATGGTCGTCCCGACGCCCGAGCCGATCGTGGTCATGGGCGGCCGGACGGTCGCCGAGGGCGCGATGGCCGCGATGGGCCGCGCCCGCTTCACCGGTGTGGCGCTGGTCGACGGCACGGTCGGCCTGGCGATGGCCCCGATGGGCCGCCTGGCCCTCGTGCTCACCTTCGCGGTGACGGACGGTCTGATCACCGGGATCGAGGTCGTCGCGGAGCCCGAGCGGCTCGCGGGGATGCGGCTCGACGTGCTCGGGACCGCCGGGTCCGATGGCGCCGGCGGCGACGGAGGGGCGGGGCTTCCCGCCACGGAGTGAGGCGGGCCGTGAGGGCCGGGCGGGCGGCGGTCCGCCCGGCCCCCACGGGTCACGCGGAGCCAACCCGGTAGGCGCCGACCTGCGTCTGGGTCAGCGTGTTGCCGGCGGCGTCCGTCAGCTCGGTGCGGAACGACACCGTGCCGCCCGGGCCCGGGGTGCGGACCGAGGCGCGGCCTCCGGCCATGGGCGCCCGGGTCCACGTGGCCCCGGCGTCGGTCGACACCGAGACGGCCAGGCACCGCACGCCCGACGTCGCCGCCGCCCCCTGCACGGTCACCGGCACGAGCGAGGTCGTGTACGGCGCGGCGGTGCCGTCCGGACGCAGCTCCGGGGTGAAACGGACGACGCTGAGCGGGAGTTCGGCGGCCTGCGCCGACGCGGCCGAGGTGAAGGTCCAGGTGGCCGTGACCCGCCCGCCCGGACGGGCCGCCGTCGTGGAGAGCCGGTAGTCGGCGCGGGCGGACGGCACGGTGAACTCGGCCTGCCCGGGCGTGCCGCGCAGGGTGCCGACGAGCCCGCCGTTGCGGTGCAGGGTGGTGCTCGCGCCCTCGAACAGCGGATCCCGCGACCGATGTCCCTCGCCGTCCGCGAGCAGGGACAGGTCGAGGCCGATCGTGTTGCCGGTGCGCACGCCCGCGGGCCGTGCGCCGGGCCTCGGGTCGAGGGCGGGGCCGAAGACGGGGCTGTCGAACGCGACGAGGGTGCCGGCACCGGCCCGCACCCGGACCTCGGGCGCCTCGTAGACGGTCGGCGGGGTCTCGTCCGTCACCCGGGGAGTGCTGTAGCCGACGTTCCAGGCGCCGCGCTCCGGGGTCGCGAGGATCGTGGTGCTGCCCGGGACCAGGAGCGGCAGGGGCAGCGTGGCGGCGCTCGGACCGGACGGTTCGAGCGAGACGAAACCGTACCCGGGCCCGGTCGCGGGTGCGGGGGCGCGGACCGTGAGGGCGCCGAGCTCGGCCGCCGTCGGGTGCCGGACGAGGCCGGTCAGCGCGCGGTCGGAGGTGAAGGTGTAGCCGAGCGCGTACCACTCCTTCGCCCCCTTCCAGTAGCTGTCGACCGACTGCCGCACCGAACCGGGCTCGGCCGCCGGACCCTGGTGCGCCATCCGCAGGGTCGGCGTGGCGTTGATGATGTGGACGCTCGCGGTGCCGCCCCCGTGGGCGACCTCGACGAGCACGCCGCTCAGCCGGAACTCGGCCCCCGGCCTCCGGCGGTGCGACGTCCATCGGCCGGGCCGATCGGGGGTCGAAGACGACGGTCGTGTCCCCGTCCACGTCCAGGCGCGGCTGGACGATCCAGTCCGTCTCGATCTGGGGGCTGTACACGGAGATCGAGGAATCCAGGAGGTAACGCCCCTTGGGGACGCGGAGGGTGACGGTCGCGGCCGGCTCCTCGCGCAGCCGCTGCGCGAAGCCGGCGGCGGCACCGGAGACGCCCGTGACGTGGGTGGTGTAGTCGGTGGTCGGCGCGCCGGTGCGCCCGAGGTGGACCAGCGTCAGGGCGTACGTCTCGGTGCTCGCGGCGGTCGCGGTCGTCGCGGCCGGGGCCGGGGCGGCGGCGTGGGCGACGGCGGCGGGGAGGCAGGTGCCGGCGGCGGCGAGGGTGAGACCCCGCAGCAGGGTCCGGCGGGTCGTGCGCGGGGTGGCGATGTTGTTCATGATCAGCACTGGGCGGAAGGGCCGGGGCGTTCCCGTGACCTGCGCCACATGGCGCGGGGCGCCCCCTGAGTCGGGTGCGGCAGATGTGGCGGCTGTGGCGCAGGTCACGGGAACCCGGGCGAACCGGTGCCCAGTACTCCATGTGGAATCACCTATGAGGAATCGTTTCCGTGCCGGGGACACCGCGGCGCTCGGCGAGGCGTACGACGAGCACGCGCAGGTCCTGTTCCGGTACGCGATGCGCGTCTGCGGCGACCGGGCGGCCGCCGAGGACGCCGTCTCCGCCACCTTCCTGGAGGCCTGGCGATGCCGCGAACGGCTGCGCCCCGACGGCGACGGCCTGCGCCCCTGGCTGCTCGGCATCGCGACCAACGTCCTGCGCAGCACCGCCCGCGAGGCCCGCCGCCGCGACACGGCCCTGGCCCGGCTCGCGGACCGCGGCGTCCTCCCGGACTTCGCCGACGACGTCGTCACCCGGCTGTACGACACGGAGCAACTGGACGCCGCCCGCGCCGCGCTGAAGCGCCTGCGCCGCCGCGACCGCGAGGTCTTCGCCCTCGTGGTGTGGGCCGGCCTCGACTACGCGGCGGCCGGCGAGGCGCTCGGCATCCCGGTCGGGACGGTCCGCTCCCGCCTCTCCCGGGCCCGCGACCGCCTGAGGGCACTGGCCGACGCGGAACTGAAGGCGGCACGGAAGGCCCGGCGGGGCGGCGTCGCCGCTGCGACGGCAGGCCCGGCGGCCGAGGGCGTCGGGGCCGCTCCGGTCGCGACGCCCTCGGCACCGTCGGCCGCCGGGCCTGCCGTCGCCGGCGCCGTCGCCCGGGAGCCCGCCTCCCTCCGCACCGCGGTGCGTGCGGGGCCCGACCCCGTCGGTGACGCGGTCGGGGAGGAGCCCGGCTCCGCCCGTACCGCCGCCGCCGGCACAGGTGACGCGGCAGTCGATCACCGCCCGGTCAAGCCCTCCGCGCCCGTCCCTCCCCTCCCGACCCCTGTCTCCTTCCCCACCGCCCCCGTACGCCATCCCGCCCTCGCGCGCCGACCCGCCCCGGAGAACTCGCTGTGAACATCCCCGCCGACGAAGCCCTCCGCGCCGAGCTCGCGGGTCTGCTGCCGCCCCCCGAGGTGCCGGACCTGCCGCCCCTGCGCCACCAGGCGCTCAAGCACCGGATCCTGAACGCGGCCGAAGGACGCGCCCCGTTCCGGTCCCGCCGCCGCGTCCCCCGCTTCGCCCTCCCGGCCATGGCCTGCACCGCGGTGGTGACCGCCGTCGCGCTGACCGTCGTCTCCGGCGAATCGCCCGTACCGCCCGCTCCCGCCCCGCACACCGGGGTCGCCGCGCCCGGATCCGGGCAGATCCTGACGCGGGCCGCGCTCGCGGCGGCGGCGAGCCCGCGGGCCGAGGCGCGCCCCGAGCAGTTCGTCTACATTGAGAGCCTGGTCGCGCACGCCGCCCGGAGCGCCGCGGGCGGCCCCGCCGCGCTGCCGCCGGCCCACCGCCGCCAGGTCTGGCTCTCCGCCGACGGCAGCCGCGAGGGCCTGCTGCGCGAACAGGGCGCTCCGGACAGCCCGCTCGGCGTCCGGGGTCCCGTCTACACGCTGGACCACCGGGGGGCCACGCCCCGCAAGGCGCCCGACGGCGGTCCGGCCGCCTCGGTCCTGGACCCGACCCACAGCTACGTCGCGTCCCTGCCGACCGACCCGGATGCGCTGCTGAGCCTCGTCTACGCCCAGACGCGGACCACGTCTCCCGGCACCGACCCGGACCAGCGTGCCTTCTCCGTCATCGGCTCGCTGCTCGCCGAGACCTGGGCGCCCCCGAAGGTGACGGCCGCGCTGTACGGGGCCGCGGCGCGGATCCCGGGAACCACCGTGCTGCCGTCGGCGAAGGACGCCGCCGGCCGCGAGGGCGTCGCCGTGGCCCGTACCGCCCACGGCGAACAGATCCAGTGGATCTTCGACCGGAAGAGCTCGGCCTTCCTCGGCCAGCGCACGGTGCTGGCCCGGGCGACGGACGCGGGACCGGCCGGCACGGTCCTGAGCAGCACCGCCGTCCTCGCCCGGGCGGTCACGGACCGGCCCGGGGAACGCCCGCTCGGGGCCTCGGCGGCACCGGGGGAGTGATCGCGTCGCCGCAGCCGTACCGGCTCCGCCGTGCCCACCGCACGGCGAGCGCGACGGGCGGCGCGCCCGCGTGATGAGAGGCGCCGGTCCGCGGGAATGCCGCGCCCGGGGTCTCTGTTGCACCGAGCGAAGCTGACATGCCCGACTCAAACGAACCCGGAGCCTGTCGGCCGGAAGGAGCACAGCATGGCCCGCACCACCCAGCGCCCGGTGGTCACCCTCCGGTCCACCGCCGGCACCGGCGTCACCTACGTGACCCGGAAGAACCGCCAGAACGACCCCGACCGCCTGGTCCTGCGCAAGTACGACCCGGTCGTGGCGGCACACGTCGAGTTCCGCGAGGTCCGCTGACGATGAAGGTACGCAACTCCCTCCACGCGCTGAAGTCGAAGCCCGGGGCCCAGGTCGTCCGCCGCCGCGGCAGGACCTACGTCATCAACAAGAAGGACCCCCGCTCCAAGGCCCGCCAGGGCTGACCCGTACCGGCCCCCGGCCGCGCCCCGCGCGGCCGGGGGCCGCCGTCGTCCGCGAAGCCCGCACGCGGTCGCGTCCCCGGAGGGAACATGTCCCAGACCGACGCCGTCGTCCGTCTCGTCCGCGCCGTCCTCGGCGACAACGCCGTCGGCGCGTGCCTGCACGGATCCGCCGTGCTCGGCGGGCTGCGGCCGCACAGCGACGTGGACGTGCTCGTCGTCGTCCGCCGGAGTCTCGGGCGGGACGAACGACGGGCGCTGGTCGACGGGTTGCTCGCGCGCTCCGGGGCACGGGCGTACGAGGGGCCCGCGCGCCCCGTCGAACTCCTCGTCGTGGTCGCCGACCGGGTGCGGCCCTGGCGCTACCCGCCCGTCTGCGACTTCCTCTACGGCGAGTGGCTGCGCGACGGCTACGAGCGCGGCGAACTGCCCGCGCCCGAACCGAGCCCGGATCTCGCCCCGCTGCTCACCATGGCCAGGGCCGGGGACGCCCCGCTGTTCGGCCCGCCGCCCACGGAGCTCCTCGACCCGGTGCCGCCCGCCGACCTCAGGGACGCGATCGTCGCCGGCATCCCCGGCCTGATGGCCGACCTGGACGGCGACACCCGCAACGTGCTGCTCACCCTCGCCCGCATCTGGAGCACGCTGGAGACCGGGCGGATCCGCGCGAAGGACGAGGCCGCCGACTGGGCCCTCGCCCGGCTCCCGGCCGGCCGGCGACCGGTGCTGGCCCACGCGCGGGCCGTGTACGCGGGCGACGCGGAGGAGGACTGGGCACCCCTGCTCCCCGCGGTCCGGCCGCACGCCGCCTACCTGCTGGAACGGATCCGGGAAGCCGGGGACGGCCCGCATCGGGAGGCCGCGGCGGACGGGGGACTCGGGCACTAGGCGGGCTCAGCCCCCGTCGCGGACGTGCAGGTGCATCGGCCGCGGCCGCCCCGGCGGGTCGGCCGGCAGTTCGCCCTCGGCGCGGAATCCTGCGGCGAGGGCGGTACGGCAGGAGGCCTCGTTGCCGACCGCGTGCAGCAGCTCCAGTCGGCGGCCCACGAACGGGCTGTCCGGAGCCTCGGAGGCCCACGCGGCGGCCAGGGCCAGCGCGCGGGAGGCGATCCCGCGCCCGCGCGCCGAGGCGGCCGTCCAGTACCCGACGCGCACGACACCCCCGGCGGCCGTCAGGGCGAGGTGCCCGACGGGCTCGCCCGCGGCACCGCCCGCGCCGTCCGCCGCGCCTCCGGCACCGCCCGCGCCGTCCGCCGCGCCTCCGGCACCGCCCGCGCCGTCCGCCGGGTCCGGAGCCTCGACCACCGCGAACGCGACCCGCGAACCGGCCGCCCGCCCCCGGTTCTGCTCCGCGATCCACGCGCGCGCCTGCTCCACCGAGTCGAGGTGGGTGGCGAGCCAGCGCCGCATCTGGGGGTCGCCGTGGTGCCGCACGAGGACCTCGGCGTCGCCCTCCTCCCACGGCCGCAGCGCCGGCACGGCCCGGGCCGCGCTCACGCCCGCCGCCCCTCGGCGGTCTGGACCCGGACGGCGCGCGGCGGCGGGCCGGGGCTCGTCAGGGCGCGGGCCGGGCGTCACGCCGGCGGCCGGGCGAGTTGCGCGGCGACCGCGTCGAGGACCCAGTCCAGGCCGGTCGCGAAGGACGTCCCGGCGTCCACGTCCGCGCCGTCGTGCACCGCCTTGCTCAGCGCCGGGAAGCGGCCGGTGGCCAGCATTCCCGTCAGGTGCGGGCCGGAGGCGCGCTGCCAGTCGTGCTTCGACAGGCCCGTGGCGCGCTCGGCCCGCAGGTTCGCGATCTCGCGCCTGATCGCGCCGGTGGAATAGGCGCCGACGGTCTCCATCGCGCGCAGGGCCGTGTCGATGTCGGTGACGCTCTCCAGGGCGGCCAGCGTGGCCTCGCCCGCCGCGAGGGCGTGGGGGCCCAGGGCCGGCCGGCCGCCGAGGAGGTCGGCCAGCCACTCGTGCCGGAGGGCGGCGTGCCGGGTGCGGTGGGCGAGGCCGCCCAGCGCCTCCCGCCAGTCACCGGGCGGCTCCTGGGGGCGGATCTCGGCGTAGACCTCGTCCACCATGAGGTCGAACAGCTCCTGCTTGGTGGAGATGTATCCGTACAGCCGCATCGGGCCCGCGTTCAGCCGGGCGGCGACCTTGCGCAACGACACCCCGCCCAGGCCGCCCTCGTCGGCCAGCGCGACGGCGGCGGCCACGTCAAGGTGTACGCCCAGTTCCGCGCCCCGCTGGACTGGCACGCGGACCTGGACCCGGCCGACGCCGAAGCCGTGCGGGCACACCTGCTGGCGCTGTTCGACGGCTGGGCCGAGCCCGTCCTCGACCTCCTCCGCCACGGCGCCGCCTTCGTCCACCGCCCGCTCCACGTCCTGCCCGTGTCCCACTCGTGGACCCACGTCCCCGGGGTGACGCTCCTGGGCGACGCCGCCCACCTGATGCCCCCGCTGGGGGCGGGCGCGAACCTCGCGATGCTGGAAGGCGCCGAACTCGCCGAGTCCGTCGCCACCGTCGCCGCGACCGCCGCCGAGACCGGCCCGGGAGCTCTGGACGAGGCCGTCCGCGCCTTCGAGGAACGGATGTGGGAACGGGCCGGCCGGTGGGCGGAGATCACGACGGCCGGCCTGGAGCGCCTCGTGAGCCCGGACCCCGCCGAAGCCCTGGCCGTCTTCGACGAGGTCCATCCGTCCTGAGCCGGAGCGTCAGCGCCGCTCGGCCAGCACCGCTTCCAGGCGTGCGAGGTGCCGGGCGTCGGCGTCCCTGCGGGCGGCGGCGAAGCGCCGGTCGACGACGAGCACGGGGAGCAGCCACAGCGCGCCCCAGAGGCTGAACGAGTCCACGGCCCCGGTCTCGACGAGGACCCGGTTGGTGACGAAGCAGAGCACCACGGAGACCGCCCAGGCGGCGGAGCGGTAGCGGCCGAGGAGCCGTACGGGCGCGTTCCAGGGACCGGACAGGGCCTCCAGGGTCGCGGTGCGGACGGCGGCCGCGCGGTCGACGGGATCCGCCTGCCCGGCGGCCGGAGCCCCCTCGGGGCCACCGCGCCGCAGGTCCTCGGCGAGCAGCCGGGCCTGCGCCTCCGTGTCCCGCGCGGCGACGGTCCTGACGGCCGCCTGCATGCGGATGTCGTCCCAGTAGCCGCGCCGTGCCCACCGCTCGGCCGCGGCGAGCTGTCCGGCCTCGGCGGACTCCGGGGCCAGCTCCTTCAGCCGCTGGGAGAGCCGGACGGCCCGTGCGGCGCGTCCGGGGTGCTCGAAGGAGTCGGCGCGCAGGCAGAGTTCTGCGTACCCGGCGAGGAGCCCGAGGTGGTCGGCGTCGAGCGCGAGGCCGGCCCGGAACGCCTCCTCCGCGCGGTCGTCGTGGTCGTCGTCGTCCTCGACGGCGTGTCCGAGCGCCAGCCAGCAGTACAGGTCGGCCTGTGGGCCGAGTTCATCGAGTCCTTCCTGCGCCGCTCGCCGCACGGCCGCGTTCCCTCCGGCGTGGAACAGCTGCTCGCAGCGGTCCTCGTAGGTCTCCACGGTGGTCATGTCTGCCCCTCTTCCTGTCGCCCCCCCTGGGGCCGGGCAAGTGTGCGGTGCACGGTTTTCCCAGGTCAAGCGTCCGGCCGTGAGGACTCCCAGAGGACTCCGAAGCGCCGGCCGCCCGCGTCTGACCCGGGGTGGGTCCGGATACCCGCGGGTCGCCTCCAACTCCCTTTCCCGTTCGCCCTCTTGCGCCCCCGGAGGTCGCCCCCTACTCTCGCCTCACCGAAAGTTAGGAACCTTTCCTATCAGTCTTCGGCCCGACGGACCGTCCGAAAGACCGTCCGAAAGACCGTCCGAAAGATCGCCTGGAAGATGGAGTGACATGCCCCCCACGATCAACGCACTCCGGCGCCGTCGCATGGCCGCGCTCGTCGCCGCCGCGGCCACCGGTGTCCTGCTCCCCGCGGTGTCCGGCCTCACGTCCGCCACCGCCGCCGCCGGCAACCTCGCCCAGGGCCGCCCGGTCACCACCTCGTCCGCCGAGAGCAGCTCGCTCGGCGGCGCCAAGGCCGTCGACGGTTCCGCCTCCACCCGCTGGGCCAGCGCCGAAGGCGTGGACAACCAGTGGATACGGGTCGACCTCGGCCCGTCGACCGCGGTGAAGCGCGTCGTCCTCAAGTGGGAGGCCGCCTACGCCAAGGCGTACCGCGTCGAGCTGTCCGACGACGGTTCCACCTGGCGCCAGATCTACGCCACGACCTCCGGCGACGGCGGCACCGACGATCTCACCGTCAACGGCACCGGCCGCTACCTGCGGGTCTTCGGCACCCAGCGGGCCACGACGTACGGCTACTCGCTCTGGGAGGTCGAGGCCTACGGCACCGGCACCACCCCGCCGACCAACGGCACCAACCTCGACGACCCCCGCAAGAAGGAGGTCGCCATGAAGCTGGTCTCCTCCTTCGAGAACTCCTCCCTCGACTGGCGGGCCCAGTTCGCCTACATCGAGGACATCGACGACGGGCGCGGCTACACCGCCGGCATCATCGGCTTCTGCTCCGGCACCGGCGACATGCTCGACCTGGTCGAGCGCTACACGGCCAAGAAGCCCTCGAACCCGCTCGCCCCCTACCTCAACGCGCTGCGCGCCGTGAACGGGACCGACTCCCACCAGGGCCTGGACCCGGGCTTCCCGAACGCCTGGCGCCAGGCCGCCCAGGACTCCGTGTTCCAGCAGACCCAGGAGGAGGAGCGCGACCGCGTCTACTTCAACCCCGCGGTCTCCCAGGCCAAGCAGGACGGCCTGCGCGCGCTCGGCCAGTTCGCCTACTACGACTCCGCCGTGATGCACGGCGAGGACGGCTTCCGCAGCATCCGCTCGGTCGCCCTCTCCCGCGCCCTCCCGCCCTCCAAGGGCGGTGACGAGAAGGCGTACCTGAAGGCCTTCCTCGACGCCCGCGAGGAGGAGATGCGCAAGGAGGAGGCGCACAGCGACACCACCCGGGTCAGCACGGCCCAGCGCCGCTTCCTCAACGAGGGCAACCTCGACCTCAACACCCCGCTGTACTGGAGCGTCTACGGCGAGGCCTTCTCCCTCACCAGCTGATCCCTCCACGGGCGTACGGGGCGGCGCGCGCGAGCCGCCCCGCACGGCCCCAGGGCGCAGCCGCGGTCTCCCGCCAGGCCGCGGCCCGGGTCACCCGCCAGGCCGCGGCCCGGGTCACCCGCCAGGCCGCGGCCCGGGTCACCCGCCAGGCCGCGGCCCGGGTCACCCGCCAGGCCGCGGCCCGGGTCACCCGGCAGGCCGCAGCCACGGCCCCGATCACCCGCCAGGCCGCGGCCCGGGTCACCCGGCAGGCCGCAGCCACGGCCCCGATCACCCGCCAGGCCGCGGCCCGGGTCACCCGGCAGGCCGCAGCCACGGCCCCGATCACCCGCCAGGCCGCGGCCCGGGTCACCCGGCAGGCCGCAGCCACGGCCCCGATCACCCGCCAGGCCGCGGCCCGGGTCACCCGGCAGGCCGCAGCCACGGCCCCGATCACCGACCGGGCCGCGTCGCCGCGGCCCCGGTCACAGCCCCCGGTGGGCCCGCCACTCCGGTGCCAGTACCGCCCAGACCTGCTTGTCGTGCCGCGTCCCGTCGTACGCCCAGGTCTCGCGCGCCACGCCCTCCAGGGTCATCCCGAGCCGCTTCGCCACCGCCGCGCTGCGCTCGTTGTCGGCCCGGCAGTGCCATTCGGCGCGGTGCGCGCCTCGCTCGACGAGCGCGTAGTCCAGCAGGATGCCGCAGGCCCGCGTGATCAGGCCCTTGCCCTCCGCCGCGGGCTCCAGCCAGCAGCCGACCTCGCAGGACTCCGCCGCCGCGGAGAAGTCCGTGAACATCACGCCGCCGACCAGCGTGCCGTCGAGCCATATGCCGAAGAGGCGCGCGCCGTCCGCGGCCTGGCGCTCGGCGTAGCGGCGGAGCGTGCCCCGCGCGGCCTCGACGCCGGTCGTGACGAAGGCCGCGCCGACCCACGGCCGGATGTGCTCGCGCGCCCGGTCCATGTGGGCGGCGAACTCCTCGGCGTGCCGGAGCTCCAGCGGACGGAGCGTGGCGCCGTCCCGCAGCGGGAGGGAGAACATGGTGACCCCATTCACACAACAAGCGTTACGGTTATGTACCGTAGCAGCATGGCACGTACCAAGGGCGACCACGAAGCCCGCCGCCGCGACGTCTCGGAAGCGGTCTGGCGGGTCCTCGCCGCGCATGGCTTCGACGGCCTGACCCTGCGCGCCGTCGCCACCGAGCTCGGCGCCACCACCGGCCTGCTCACCCACTACTTCCCGGCCAAGCGCGACCTGGTGGCGCACGCCCTCGAGCTCCTCGAACAGCGCACCGACGCCCGCCCCCGGCGCACCCCGGGCCAGGGCCTGGCCGCCCTGCGGAGCGTCCTGCTCGACATCCTTCCGCTGACCCCCGACGCCACCGCGAGCAACCGGATCTGGGTCTCCTCCTGGGACACCGCCCTCGCCGACCCGGCCCTCACCGAGGACTACGCGGGGAAGTACGGCCGCAGCCGCGACCGGCTGGCCGAACGCGTCGCCGCCGCCCAGGCCCTCGGCGAACTGCCCCCCGGCGACCCGGCGGGCATCGCCGCCGGCGCCCAGTCCTTCGTCCTCGGCCTCGTCGTACAGGCACTCTTCGCCCCCGCGGAGTTCACGCCCGAGCGGCAGATCCAGCTGCTCGACACCTACCTGGCCGGCCTCGCCGCACCCCGCGGCACGACCCCGGCCGCGCCCCTCCCGTAAGGACGCCGGTACGGGAGGAGTCCGGCTCCGAGCACGTCCCGCCGGGCGCTCAGCGCCCGCCCGCCGGCCTCGAGAAGGCCGTGGCCAGCACCTTGGCCGCCACGGCCGGATGGAACAGCACGGCGGGCGACGCCGTCATGTTGACCACCCGCACGAAACGCGACCACACGGCCGCGTCCTTCACCGCCACCCGGAACAGCCGGCCGTTGTACCAGTGCGCGAAGCGCGCGCCCGCCGGCTGCCGCCGCGGATTCCACATCAGGTCCGAGTTGGTCGACAGCGTCCACGGGGTGAGCACCAGCCGCCCGACCCGCCGCTGGAACTCCCGGGCCGCCCCGTCGAGCGCCCGCCCCGCCGCCCGCCGCCGCGCGAGCATCCCGCCCAGCAGGTCGGCCTCCATCGCCGCCACCGTGAGCCCCTGCCCGTACACCGGGTTGAAGACGCACACCGCGTCCCCCACCGCGAGGAGCCGGTCGGGCCAGTCCTTCACCAGGTGGTACGGCCGCCAGCGGTTGTCGACATTGGTGTAGCGGTACGTGGGTTCCTGCACGCTGCGCCGCTTGAGCCGATCCGCCAGATGCGGGTTGTCCAGGGTGCGGGCGAACTCCAGGTACCCGGCGTCGTCCGTCGGCGGCTGCTGCTGGAAGCCGAACAGCGAGCACGTCCACCGGCCGCCCTCCACGGCCAGCAGCACCCCGGCGCGCGCGACCTGCGGCGCGAACAGCATCTGGTAGGCGACGAAGTAGTCCGGGTGCCCCTCCTCGGGCCGGTCGAAGTTCATCGAGGTGTACGTGACCTTCGCCTTCACCGTGCGCATCTCGGGCACCGTCACGCCCAGGTCGCCCAGCCACGTCTCCAGGGAACTGGACCGGCCCGAGGCGTCGACGACCAGATCGGCCGCCAGCTCGGCCCCCGCTCCCGCCAGCTCGGCCCCCGCTCCCGTGCCCCTGCCCGCTTCCTCGCCGTCGATCCGGCGGTACGCCACCCCGCTCACCCGGCCGCGCCCGTCGCGCAGCAGACCCGTGCACGAGGTCCCGGACATCAGCGTGACCTGCGGCAGCGCGAGCACCCTGCGCCGCAGCCGCCGCTCGAGACCGTCGCGGGTGAAGGTCTGGATCTCGACGCCCGTGCGGGTGCGCGGCGCGGTGCCGGCCGGCAGCAGGAAGTCGATGCCCTCCCCGTAGTCGAAGACCGGCGCCCCGGCCTCGCCCAGCTCCTCGCGCAGCCCGGGGAACAGTTTCTCCAGGACCTCGCCGCCCTTGGCCAGCATCGCGTGCGCGTGATGGCCCTGCGGCGCCCCCGGGTGGCTGCCGGTGTCCGCGTCGACCCGGTCCCGTTCGAGCACGACGACCTCGTCGAAGAAGTCGGCCAGGACCCGCGCGGTCACGAGCCCCGCGTAGCTCCCGCCGACGACCGCCGCCCTGCCCCACCGCTGATGCTTCGTCATGCGGACCAGCATGCTCAGGGCGGCCCGCCGGCCTCTACGGCACACAGCCGACGCCGACCGGCGTGAAGGATCACACCGGGCGCACGCTCCCCGCACGCGTGCCGGGACCGACGCGCCGTGCGCTCCCCTCGGACCGGCGCGGCCCGGACCTCCGCCCTCAGACCACCGTCACCCGGGCCAGTGCCCAGGAGGTGTGGTCGAACGACGTGCGGTTGTCGGCGTCCTCCACGACCAGGCGCAGCACCCGCACCCCGCGGACGTCCACGTCGACCGGGACGGGTCCGGTCGCGGCCGTCAGCGTCGGCGTGGTCAGCAGCAGCCGGTCGTCGCCGTACACCTTCGCCCGGGTCGCGCCGAGCGTGCTCTGCCTCGCCGAGAAGTCGTCGATGCCGACGAGGGCGGTGAACCGGTCCCCGGCGCCGCCGAGGTGGTAGGCGAGCTCGCTGTACGCGTGCGTGCCGAGGCCCTTGGCGTACGGGGTGCCGCCGAAGGCGATCGGCGTGCCGTCCCCGGCCGCGTTCCTGCCGTTGGAGCTGTCGCGCTCGACCGGACCCCAGCCGTTGACCGCGGAGATCCAGGGCAGGTCGGAGAGGTACGCGTCGGCCGTCGGCGGGGGCGGCGGAGTCGGTACGGTCCCGTCGGCGGCGTACCGCACCGGCCCGCCGGGCGCGAGCGCGTCGCCCTCGGCGGTGAGCGTCCAGGCGGTCGCGGGGGCCGTCCCGGCGGGCGGGGTGACCTGCCAGGCGGCGGTGAGCCGGGCGCCCGCGGCCAGCTGGGCGGCGGTGGTCGCCGAGGTGGGCGTCACGGTCCAGCCGACGGGCGCGCGCAGCGTCAGCGCCGCCGTGCTCCACGGCCGGGCCGAACCGTTGGCGAGCGTGGCGGAGACGGCGAAGGGCCGTCCGGGAACGGCCATTCCGGGAAGGGCGAGCGTGGTGCCGAACGCCCTGCGGGGGTAGCCGTCCCGCCAGGAGGAGCGCATCAGGGCGACCAGCTCGTCCGCCTTGGACGGCTGGGACCCGGACAGGTCCTTCGTCTCGCCGGGGTCCACGGCCAGGTCGTAGAGCTCGACCTGCCACTGCGCGTCGGGCAGCGTGTGGTCGCGGACGGGGGCGAAGCGGACGGCCTTGTAGTTCTCCTTGCGCAGGCCCTCGGCCAGCCATGTGGCGCGCTGCGTGTCCTGCGCGTTGGCGCGGCTGGTGACGCCGCTCTCGTCGCGGAACCAGTAGAGGTGGTCGTGGCGGGCGGGCGCGGCGCCGCCCGTGAGCAGCGTGGCGACCGACAGGCCGTCGACGTCGGAGGGCGCGGGCGCCCCGGCGAGGTCGGCGAGGGTGGGCAGCAGGTCGGTGAGCGAGGTGGGGCGGTCGCTCGTGCCGGGCCGCACCCGCCCCGGGCCCCAGGCGATGAGCGGGACGCGGACGCCGCCCTCGTAGAGGTTGCGCTTGTAGCCGCGCAGCGGCCCGTTGGCGTCGAACAGGTCGGGGTTGACGCCGCCCTCCTCGTGGGGCCCGTTGTCACTGGTGACCAGCAGGACCGTGTCGCCGTCGAGGCCGAGGGCGCGCAGCCGGTCGACGACGTCGCCGACGAGGGTGTCGAAGAGGGTCACCTGAGCGGCGTGGCCCTTGTTGGCGGCGCTCCAGCCCGTCCCGGCGTACTCGCCGGTGTCGGGTACGTCGCTGGGGGCGTGGGGGACGGTCGGGGTGAGCAGCAGCAGGAAGGGTTCGGCCGCGTGCCGGTCGAGGAAGTCGAGGGCGCGCTGCCGGATCAGGTCGGGCGCGTACACCGCGCGGGCGCCGCCCGCGTTGGCAGGGATCGGCTCCTTGGCGCCGTTGTGCCACAGATACGCGGGGTAGTACTGGTGGGCGTGCCCGTGGTCGATGTAGCCGTAGAACTCCTCGAAGCCCCGGGCGTTGGGGTGGCTGGCCTGACCGGCGGCCTCCGGCCCGAAGCCCCACTTCCCGATGACGCCGGTGCGATAGCCGCGGGCCCGCAGCAGCTGGGCGAACGTGGTGTCGGCGGCGGTCAGCGCCCCCTGCGCGCCCGAGGGGTTGGCGCGCACGGTGGCGTGCCCGGTGTGCAGGCCGGTGAGCAGCGAGCAGCGGGACGGCGCGCAGACGGCCGCCGTGGAGTACGAGTCGGTGAACCGCAGTCCCTCCGCGGCCAGCCGGTCGATCCGGGGCGTGCGGATCAGCCGCTGCCCGTACGCGCCGAGCTCGCCGTAGCCCAGGTCGTCGGCGAGCACCACGACCAGGTTCGGCGGCCGGTCCGGGCCGCCGGCGGCACCTGCCGCCCCAGCGGACCCCGGTCCGGGGGAGTCGGCCGTGGCGGCGGCGGGGGAGAGGGCCGGGGGCAGGCCGCTCAGCCCGGCCGTGGCGGCGGCCGACCCGGCGAGGAAAAGGCGGCGACTGGGCATGCGGCGACTCCTTGGGGGGAAGGCTGGGGCGGGCCTGCCCCGTACGCGGCCCCGGCGGGCCCGCCCGTACGGGGTAGCGCCGATCATGGGACGCGGCCGCCCGTCGATCCATGCACGGGGCATGAAGATCGTGTGTCACCGGACCCCGCCCCGGGGCCGGCCGCGGACGCTCCTGCGGACCCCCTCGGAATCGGCCGACCGGACGACCTCGGCTCCGGATGTCGGGCCCCGGATGTGAACCTCCGCCCCCTTCGGGGTAAAACCATGACCAACACCCCTCTCATTCGAACGGACACGCGCGCGTTGAGCATGCTTCCCGGATCACGTGTCCCAGGCAGAACCTGGACCATCCGACTCACCGGCCACCCGGACCACTCCGCCACGGTCAGCTGCACGACGGAGGGCTGCCGCATGCCCGCGCGGTCGAAGGACGTCGCGGCCCTGCGCGCCTTCGCCGCCGAGCACGCCCGCGCCCACGCCCGCCTCGCCACCCCGAGGCCGAACGCCGCGTGCGCGTGCGGGGCGAGCGCCTGCCGCCACCACACGGCGCGTGCCACCTGCACCGGGACGACGCTGCTCGTCCTGATCCACAACCCGGCCGTCGCCGAGGTCTGGACGCTCGCCGAGATCTGCCAGGCCTGCGCCCCCCTCATCACGCACGCCACGGTCCTCGCGGGCGGGCGGACCGTGGCCGCCCAGTCCGGCCCCGGCCCCCGCGCCGCCGCCGCGGCCCCCGCGGGTCCGCCGCCCGTGGCGGTCGGCTTCTCGTCGCCGGGCGCCGCCGGGGGAGAGGCCCCGACCCCGCCCTCGGGCCGTCGCCGCACCGGACGCGGCAAGCCCCGGGGCAACCGTTCGGGCCGCCGCCCGTTCTGACGGGCGGTCCCGGCCGGGGCACCGGGCGGGACCCGACGACGGCGGGCGGGAACGAGACGGCCCCGGCCCGCCGCGGCAGCCGCCGGCACCCCCTCGCCCGAGTGCCTCACGCCGGTCCGGACGCCGACTCCGGGGCCGGTGCCTCTTCCGGTTCCGGCGCGCCCTTCCGCGCCCGGAACGCCGCCGCCTTGGTGCGGTTCTGGCAGGCGGTCGAGCAGAACTGGCGGGCGGCGTTGCGCGAGGTGTCGACGTAGACGCGGTCGCAGCGGCCTGCGCGGCAGACGCCCAGCCGGCCGACGAGGCTGCCGCCCACCGCCAGCGCGAGCGCGGTGGCGCAGGCGGCGGTGCTGCCCGCGGCGAAGGACTCGTCGCCGCCGTGGAAGTGCAGCTGCCAGGGCCCGTCCCCGCGCCGGTCCAGGTGCGGCCGGGCGCCGCTGTCCAGCAGCAGGCCGTTCACCGTCGCGGCGGCCGCGTCCAGGTCCCCGTCCTGCACGGCCTGGAACACCGCGCGCATGCGCTCCGCCGCCGAGACCAGGTAGTCCGCCTCTGCGGCGTCCATGGTGCGCGGGAGCGAGGACGAGGCGCGCGGCACCGCTGCTTCGACGGCCTCGGCCAGTCCGGCGCCGCTCGGCGCCGGGTAGTCGCGGCCGCGCGCCTCGCCGTCCGTCAACGTGTTCACGAGCGCGACCGCCTGATCCAGCAGCACCGCCACGTGACTGTCGAACATCACTTGACCAGTCACCCCTTCGATGGTCTGATACGTGACTGACGTTACTGGATTCGACGGTTACGTGAGGGGTGCCGGCGATGCCGAGGATCGTGTGGTTGCTGGTGGTCGCGCGGGCGATCAACCGGCTCGGGGCCTTCTCCCTGCCCTTCCTGACCGTCCTGATCAGCGACGACTTCGGCGCGAGCGTGACCACGGCCGGGCTGCTCTCGGCCGCGTTCGGCCTGGCGACGATCCCCTCGCGGCTGGCCGGCGGCCGCCTCGCGGGAATCCTGGGGCGCCGCCGCACCATCGTGCTCGGCCTCACCGGCTGCGCCGTCGCGCAACTGGCCATCGCCGCCGCCGGTTCGCTCGTCCAGGTCGCGATCTTCGCGATCCTCCTCGGACTCGCCTTCGAGCTGTACGAGCCCCCGAGCCAGGCGATGATCGCGGATGCCGTCGGTCCGGCCGAACGGGTCCGCGCGTTCAGCCTCCTCAACGCCGCGCTGGCCGTCGCCGGCACCGGCGCCGGCCTCATCGCGGCGGCCGTGGGCCGCTGGGACCTGCGCTGGCTCTTCGTCGTCGACGCGCTGACCTGCCTCGCCTGCGCCGTGGCACTGCGCCTCGCGCTGCCCGCCGACCACCCGGGCCGCCGCCCGGCCGCAGCCGCCCCGGGGAGCGGCACCGGCGGCGTCGACGCCGCCGCCGAGGGCCGCGGTGGACCGGTGCGCCCCTGGCGGGACCGGGCGCTGTGGGCGATGTTCGGGTGCGGCACCGTCTTCGCACTGGTGGCCATGCAGGTCGTGATGGGGCTGCCGCTGACCCTCGCCCGCCGCGGGCTCGAACCCGCCGACGCGGGGCTGCTGTTCACCGCCTCGGCCGTCACCGTCGTCGCGGCCCAGCCCGCCCTGCGGCTGCGCCGGATCGCCGCGCTGTCCGACCCGGCGGCCCTGGCCCTCGGCTATGCGCTGATGGCTCTCGGCCTGGCCGGATACGCCCTTGCGTCGTCGCTGCCGGCCTTCCTCGTCGGTACGGGGCTGTGGAGCCTGGGCGAGGTGTTCGTCCTGGGCCGGGTGTTCGGCGTCGTGGCGGCACTGGCCCCGCCCCACGGCTCGGACCGCTACCTCGCCGCGTACGGCATCAGCTGGGGCGTCGCGACGACCGCCGCCCCGATCACCGCCACCCAGCTCCTCGACCGCTTCGGCGCGACGACCCTCTGGGCCTGCACCGCGGCCCTCTGCCTCGCCCTCGCCGCCGCGCAACCGCTGCTGGTCGCCCCCCTGCTCGGCCGGCACCGCCCGCCCGGCCCGCTCCCGGAGGCCGCGCCCGGCGCGCCCCGGCTCAGGGGCGCGCGGGCGGACTGAGGGCGGGGGCGCGTGGTCCCCGGGTCAGGAACCCGGCGTCATGTCGTACGTGACCCACATCGTCCGCGTCGCCACCTGGTCGTACTTCGCGCGGGCGCGGTGGTTGTCGTCGGCGGTGATCCAGCGCACGACGCTCCAGCCGCGCTCGGCGGCGAGCTCGCGCAGGGCCGCGAGCAGCGCGTCGGCGGCACCGGACCCGCGGCTCTCCGGGGCGACGAACAGGTCGTCCAGGAAGCAGCCCGTCGTGGCCGAGAGCGGCCGAGCGAAGGGCCGGTAGTGCGCGAGCCCGACGAGCCGCCCGTCGAAGTCCTCGGCGACCAGGGCGTTCACCTCGTGCCCGGCGTCGCCGATCCACGACCAGACCCGCTCGGCGGCCTCCTCGGTCTGCTCGACCCGGTAGAACTCGGCGTAGCCGCGGTACAGGGCACGCCACTGCGCGAAGTCCTCGGGGGTGACGGCACGGACCTTGATGTCGGCTGACATGGACTCACACACTTTCTCGCTCTTGCCGGGGAAGCGGGTGCCGCGGGCACCGCACGGAATCGATCATGCGGGCCGGGCGGCGGCACCACGCCTGACATCGCGTCCAAAAGCTGCGCCCGCCGCGCACCGGGATGGACAGTTACCGGCCGGAACCGCTCGCCGCGATCTCGTCGAGGACGGCCCTGAGGAGCAGGGGGAAACGGGCGTCGAGCTCCGCGCGGCGCAGTGTGACCAGACGGGTCTTCCCGCTGACGCGCACGGTGATGGCGCCGGCCTCGCGCAGGATGCGCCAGTGGTTGGACAGGGTCGAGCGCGGGACGGTGAGCCCCTCGGGACTGCAGGTGGTCTCGCCTTCCGCGGCGAGGCGCCGGACGAGTTCGAGCCGTACCGGATCGCCGAGGGCGTGCATCACGGTGGCCAGATCGAAGTCCTCCGGCTGGGGCTGGGGCAGGGCGCGCACGGTTCCTCTTCCGCTGGTGATGTGCCTAGTATGGCGCCCGGTTCGACAGTTCGGGAAAGTCGAATTGATCTTGAGGAACCGCTCGATCTCGGGGGTTGTCATGAAGGCACTGAACACACTGGCCCGCCTGTACGTCGACGACGTCGACCGCGCCCTGCCCGCCCTGCGCGCGCTGACCGGCGAGGAGGTCGGGCTGAGGTTCCCGTACGCCGGGGTCGAGGTGGCCGCCATCGGCGGGTTCCTGCTGGTCGCGGGGACGGACGAGGCCCTCGCCCCGTTCCGTGCCGTCCAGAGCACGGTGCTGGTCGACGATCTCGACGGGCTGGCGGAACTCCTCGCGACCCACGGCGGGGAGATCGTCTCCGGCCCCAACCAGGTGCCCACCGGCCGCAACGCGATGGTCCGGCACCCCGGGGGCGTCGTCCTGGAGTACGTCCAGCACTCCGCGTAGCAGCGACCGGACGGCCGCCCGGCAGCGACCGGACGGCCGCCCGGCACGCCCCTCCTCTCCTGCTCCTCCCCGCCTTCCCCGGCCTCCTCGCCCCGCCTGCTCCTACCCCTCCCGCTCCTCGACCGTGATCGCCTGGACCGGGCACGCGCGGGCGGCCTCGCGGACCAGCGGCCCCTGGGCTCCGTCCTCGCGGCCCGGGACGACCGTGCCGAAGCCGTCGTCGTCCTGGGTGAAGAAGTCCGGTGAGGTCAGGGCGCACTGTCCGGCGCCGATGCAGAGGTCCCCGTCGATCGAGATGCGCATCCGTGCGGGTCCTTTCACCACGTGACGGGGAGTTCGAGCATCCCCTGGATCGTGTCGCCCGGCTTGAACGGGATCTCCTCGGCGGGCACCGCGAGCCGCAGGCCCGGCAGTCGCCGCAGCAGCGTCCCGAGGGCGATCTCCATCTCCGCGCGGGCCAGGTTCTGCCCCAGGCACTGGTGGATTCCGAAGCCGAACGCCAGGTGGTGACGGGCCGGGCGGTCCCAGTCCAGCGAGTCGGCGTCGGCGTAGGCCGTGGCGTCCCGGTTGATGACGGAGGTGGAGAAGACCACCCCCTCGCCCGCGCGGATCACCGTGCCGCCGATCTCCACGTCCTCGCGCGCCACCCGCAGCAGTCCGTCCGCGATCGACAGGAACCGCAGCAGCTCCTCCACGGCCGCCGGCACGAGACCGGGGTCGGCCTTGAGTTCGGCCAGCCGCTCCGGATGGCGCAGCAGCGTGTACGTACCGAGCGAGATCATGTTCGCGGTGGTCTCGTGCCCCGCGACCAGCAGGATCGTCGCGAGCTGCACCAGCTCCTCGCGGTCCGGCCCGCCCTCCCGGAGCTGCCGGGCCACCAGATCGTCCAGCACCCCCTCGCCGGGCTTGTCCCGCTTCCGCTCGATCAGGTCGCCGAGGTACCCCTCCAGCTGTGCCAGCGCCTCCTCGGTGTCCGCTCCCGTCGGGCCGCGCAGCAGCCTCCGGGACTGCGCCTCGAAGAAGTCGTGGTCCTCGTACGGAACGCCCAGCAGATCGCAGATCACGATCGAGGGCACCGGCAGCGCGAACGCGCTCACCAGCTCGGCCGGCGGGCCCGCCGCCTCCATCGCGTCGAGGAGTCCGTCCACGGTCGCCTGGATGCGGGGGCGCAGCCGCTCGGCGCGCTTGAGCGTGAAACTGGGGATCAGCATCCGGCGCTGGACGTTGTGCTCGGGATCGTCCCAGCCCAGGAGCGCGGCCCGCCGGGACCTGCGCAGGGTCGCGGCCCGCTCGGTGGGCAGGGGGAAGTCCGGCCGGGTGGAGTCGGTGGACAGGCGCGGATCGGAGAGCAGCGCCCGGGCGGTCGCATGTCCGGTCACGGCCCACACCGAGCGCCCGTCCCAGAGCGTCACCCGCGACAGCGGGCGCTCCTCGCGCAACGGGTCGTAGGCGGTGGGCGGGTGGTAGGGGCAGGTCCGGTCCTGCGGGAACGCAACGGCTTCCGTCATGGGGGGCCTCGCAAGGGCGAATCGGTGGCTCTGACGTGGGTTGCCGTCTCCACTACATGCCTCAGGCACCTATCTGGTCTACGCACAGTTCGGCCAATCCACCGGAACGGGATCGTCCATCCTGCGGCCGGTGGCGGGCATGAGAAGAGCCCGGCCTCGTACACGGGGGAGGTACGGGGCCGGGCCTGAGACCACAGTACCGCCGAATCTCCGCTTCGTGGTGCGATGGCGGCAAATCGCCCCCCGGCTTCCGGAATCCGACGCCCTGGCCGGGAGCCCCGCCGGGGAGCTCAGTCGTCAAGACTTCACGCCAGGAGCGGCCGGAATTCAACTCTGAGGCCGGTTGGGCGAGTTGTGCGTTCAGGATGTGAACGCAGGAGGTCTTGACGCCGGCCCGTCCCGGCAGTTCACTCACGCCTCAGCTCCTCCTCGGACCACCGGCCCCACACGCTCCTCCGAGAAAGGCCCCCCACCCATGCCCCTCGCCGTACCCATAGCAGTGCCAGTGCCAGTGCCAGTGCCCGCGCCCATGTCCGCCGCCCCGTCTCCCCGGCGCCGCCGCGTCGGCACCGCCCTCGCCCTGGCTGCCCTGCTGTGCTCCGCACTCGTGGCGCTCACACCCCGTACCGCCTCCGCGGCGCAGACCGCCGCGCTCCCCACCGGTTGGGCGACCGTGGTCAACGCCGGCAGCGGCAAGTGCCTGGACGCCCGGGCCGCCGCCACCGTCGACGGCACCGCCGTGCAGCAGTACGCGTGCAACGGCACCGCCGCCCAGCAGTGGATCCTCACCCCGACCTCGGACGGCTACGTACGGATCGGGAACCGCAACGACTCCGCCCAGGTCGTCGACGTCAGCGACGTCTCCACCGCCGACAACGCCGCCGTCCACCTGTGGGGCTACGGCGGCGGCCTCAACCAGCAGTGGCGGGCCGTCGACGACGGGGGAGGGGCGTACCGCCTCGTCAACCGCAACAGCGGGAAGTGCCTCGACGTGCCCGCCGCCTCCACGGCCGACGGCGTCCAGCTCGTGCAGTACACCTGCAACGGAACGGCCGCCCAGCGCTTCCAGGTGACCGCGGCCGACACCCCGCCCGGTGACGTCGACCTCGGACCCAACGTCGTCGTGTTCGACCCGTCGATGCCCTCCGCCACCATCCAGGGCCGCCTCGACGCCATCTTCCGGGGCCAGGAGAAGAACCAGTTCGGCGGGCAGCGGTACGCGGTGCTGTTCAAGCCGGGCAGCTATGCCAACGATGTCAACGTCGGCTTCTACACCCAGGTCCTCGGCCTCGGACAGTCGCCGGACGCCGTGACGATCAACGGCGCGGTCCACGTCGAGGCGGACTGGTTCCCGCCGCAGAACGCCACGCAGAACTTCTGGCGCGGTGCCGAGAACCTCTCGGTCACCCCCACCGGCGGCACCGACCGCTGGGCCGTCTCGCAGGCCTCCGCCTACCGCCGCATGCACGTCCGCGGCAACCTGGAGCTCAGTGACGGCGGCTGGTCCAGCGGCGGCTTCCTCGCCGACACCAAGGTCGACGGCCAGGTCCGCTCCGGCACGCAGCAGCAGTGGCTCACCCGCAACGCCCAACTCGGCGGCTGGACGGGATCCAACTGGAACATGGTCTTCGTCGGCAGCCAGGGCGTCCCCGGCACCACCTTCCCCGACCCGCCGTACACGACCGTCGACCGCACCCCCGTCGTCCGTGAGAAGCCGTTCCTGTACGTCGACGGCGCCGGCGCCTACAAGGTCTTCGTGCCCGCCGCGCGGACCGACTCCACCGCGACCGGCTGGGCCGCGGGCACCCCGGCCGGCAGCTCGCTCGGCCTGGACACGTTCTTCGTCGTGAAGCCGGGCGCGAGCGCGGCACAGATCAACAGCGCGCTCGCCGCGGGCAGGAACCTGCTCGTGACGCCCGGCGTCCACCACCTCGACCAGACCCTGCGGATCACCCGTCCCGACACCGTGGTCCTCGGCCTCGGCCTCGCCACCTTCGTGCCCGACGGCGGCATCACGGCCATGACCGTCGCCGACGTCGACGGCGTGAAGCTGGCGGGCGTCCTCTTCGACGCCGGACCGGTGAACTCGCCGACCCTGCTGGAGGTCGGCCCGGCCGGCTCCGCCGCGTCGCACGCGGCGAACCCCACCTCGCTGCACGACGTCTACTTCCGCGTCGGCGGCGCGGCCGTCGGCAAGGCGACCACCAGCCTCGTCGTCAACAGCGACCACGTCATCGGCGACCACATGTGGATCTGGCGCGCGGACCACGGCACCGGTGTCGGCTGGAACACCAACACCGCCGACACCGGGCTCGTCGTCAACGGCGACGACGTGACGATGTACGGCCTGTTCGTCGAGCACTACCAGAAGCACCAGACGATCTGGAACGGCAACGGCGGCCGGACGTACTTCTACCAGAACGAGATGCCCTACGACCCGCCCGGCCAGGCGGCCTGGATGAACGGCTCCACCCAGGGCTACGCCGCCTACAAGGTCGCGAACTCCGTCACCAGCCACCAGGCCTACGGCTTGGGCAGCTACTGCTACTTCAACGTCGACCCGGGCGTCACGGCGGACCACGCCTTCGAGGCGCCGAACACCCCGGGGGTCCGCTTCCGGGACATGGTCACCGTCTCCCTCGGCGGCACCGGCACCATCCGCCACGTCGTCAACGACCGCGGCGGTCCCTCCAACGCGAGCACCAACGTCGCCAACCTGGTGAACTACCCCTGAGGGCAACGCTTCTAGGGTGGTGGGCCGAGCAACCGTCGACCGCCCCGGAGGCGCCATGTCCCCGCTGATGAAGCTGAGCGCGATCACCCTGGACTGTCCCGACCCGCTGGCCCTGGCGGCCTTCTACCGGGAGGTCACCGGCCTCGAGGCCCACCCGAAGTCGGACGCGGAGTTCGCGAGCCTCGTCCCGGAGGGCGGACCGACGATCGGCTTCCAGCGGGTGGACGACTACCGGGCCCCGACCTGGCCCGACCAGGTCGTCCCGCAGCAGCTGCACCTCTGCTTCGACGTCGCCGATCTGGAGGAGGCGGAGGCGCGGCTGCTGGAGCTGGGCGCGGGGAAGCCGGACCCGCAGCCGAACGAGGAGCGGTGGCGGGTCCTCACCGACCCGGCCGGGCACCCGTTCTGCATCATCGCGGGCTGAAGGGTGATCGAGTGCGATGTTCATGCACATGAACATCGCACCCGGCTCTCCCTGCTCCCGCCGACGCGGCGATGTCGCCCGTCTCCCAGGCCAGTTCGTCCGTGACGGTTGACGGCACTGGTTCAGACCTTTACTTTCGCAGCGCGAGAACACGACCGGAGTTCACATACTCGAACTGGAGTCGCGATGCGAAGCCACCCCCACGCCGGCCCTCACGCCCAAGCCCGAGCCCGCACCGGCGCCCGCACCCCCTCCCGGCGCCGTCCCCGCCTCCGCCGGGCCCTCGTCCCCGCCCTGCTGCTGTCCGTCCCTCGCCGCCGTCCTCACCGGACTGCCCTCCGCGGACCGGGCCGAGGCGGCGCCCGCCTCCTTCGTCCACCCCGGAGTCCTGGTCTCCCGCGGGCAGCTCGACTTCACCCGCGAGAAGGTCCAGGCCGGCGCCCAGCCCTGGAAGGGCGCCTACGACCAGATGACGGCGAGCAAGTACGCCTCCCTCACCCGTACGCCCAAGCCGCGATCCGTCGTCGAGTGCGGCTCCTACTCCAACCCCAACTACGGCTGCACCGACGAGCGCGAGGACGCCCTCGCCGCGTACACGCTCTCCCTGGCCTGGTACGTGAGCGGGGACGGCCGCTACGCCCGGAAGGCGATCGAGATCATGGACGCCTGGTCGGCGGTCATCACCGACCACACCAACTCCAACGCCCCGCTCCAGACCGGCTGGGCCGGCTCCTCCTGGCCCCGGGCGGCGGAGATCATCCGCTACACGTACACCGGCTGGCCGCAGGACCGCGTCGACCGCTTCAAGACCATGCTCCGCACCGTCTACCTCCCCGAGGTCGCCAACGGCTCGCAGTCGAACGGCAACTGGGAGCTGAGCATGACCGAGGCGGCCATCGGCATCGCGGTCTTCCTGGAGGACCGGGCCGCGTACGACAAGGCCGTCACGAAGTTCCGCGGGCGCGTCCCCGCCTACATCTACCTCACCACCGACGGCAGCCTCCCGAAGACCGCGCCCGGCAGCGGCCTCGACACCCGCGACGAGATCGTCCGCTACTGGCAGGGGCAGACCACCTTCGTCGACGGCCTCACCCAGGAGACCTGCCGGGACCTCACCCACACCGGATACGGACTGTCGGCCATCTCCCACATCGCCGAGACCAGCCGCATCCAGGGCCAGGACCTCTACCCCGAGGTCGCCGACCGGCTGCGCCACGCGCTCGGCCTCCAGTCGCGCTACGAGCGGGGCGAGACCCCGCCGAGCTGGCTGTGCGGCGGCACCCTCAAGGACCACCTCGGCCCCGTCACCGAGGTCGGCTTCAACGCCCTGCACCAGCGCATGGGATACGCGATGTCCCAGACCCAGGCGCTGACCGAGCAGGGCCGTCCGGCCGGATCCAACAACCTCTTCGTCGCCTGGGAGACCCTCACCCACGCGGCCAACCCCCGCTGACCGGAAGCGCGTCGGCCCCCGCGCGACCCGAAGGGTCCCGCGGGGGCCGACGCGGGTGACTCAGCGGCGCACGGCCCGCAGCAGGGCGACGGCGCCGACCACGGGCACGACCAGCGAGAAGCCGGCGATGAGCAGCAGCTCCACCGGTCCGATCCGGGAACCGGCCAGGGCCAGCGCGCCGACGACCACGACGAAGGGGACGGCCGCGCAGGTGACCGTCCCGATCACCTTGTGGCGGCTGCCCCACTGCGGGGAGGCCCACAGCAGCGCCAGGCCGACGATCATGGCCGCCGTGCCGAGGAACGGGCTGAACAGCGCCAGCAGGCCCGCCAGTGCCAGCAGGCCCACGGTGAGGCGGGTGCGTGCGGGACGGACCTCCGGGGCCGCCGGAACCGCCGCCGCGGCGTGCGGCTCCTCGGCCAGGGCGGAGGCCCGCGACCGTACGGGGGTCGCCCAGGGCGGCCAGGACCTCGCGGACCCGGTCGTCCGCCTCGGCGCCGCTGACCTCGATGTGCTCGCGGAGGTCGGCGAGCAGCTCGGCCCGCCGCTCGGCGGGGAGTCCGGCGGTCTCGCGGGCGACGCTGTCGAGATAGGCGGTCACCAGCGGGTGGTCGATGGCGTTCATGCGGATTCCCCCTGCGGGTCGTTGAGAAAGTGGTCGACGGCGTCCCGGAACGACGGCCACGCCTGCGTGAACTCGGTGAGGGCCGCACGGCCGAGGCCCGTGAGCGTGTAGTAGCGGCGCGGCGGCCCGCTGGGGGATTCGCGCAGCTCGGTGTCGACGAGCCCCTCGCGGCGCAGCCTCGACAGCAGGGGGTAGATCGTGCCCTGACTGGTGGTCATGACGCTGACCGCGGAGAGTTCGGTGAGCAGCTCGACGCCGTACCTCGGCCCGTCCCTGAGCAGTGCGAGGACGCAGTGCTCCAGCACCCCCTTGCGGAGCTGGCTGGGGACCCTGCCTCCCGCCTCGTTCTTTGCGTTACCAGGAACCATGCAATGCAAGATAGTGCGGCCGCACGTCCTTCCGCAAGGCGGGGCGGCTGGCACGACTGCCCGCCCGCCCGGCCGGCCGCGCGGTCCGCGCGGGTGGGTCAGTCGCGCGGGCGGGCCGTCGACGCCCGCAGGTCGGCGAGGAGTTCGGCCTGACCGGCCAGCACGCCGGAGAGGATCGAGCGGGCGACCGCGAGCAGGTCCGCGACCTCCGGGTCCACCAGGGAGTAGTGCACGGTCGCCCCGTCACGCCGGGCGACGACCAGATTGGCCCGGCGCAGCACCGCGAGCTGCTGGGAGAGGTGCGCCGGCTCGACACCGACCTCGGGCAGCATCTCCGCCACCGCGTGCTCGCGCTCGCTGAGCAGCTCCAGCACGCGGATCCGCACCGGATGCCCCAGCGTCTTGAAGAACTCGGCCTTCAGTCGGTACAGCGGCGCACTCACCCGCGCCACCCCCGCCGCGCCCGAGCCGTGCACCGTGTCCGTCGTGCTCTCATCGCCATGGCTCCATCCTCGCGCCCGGACGCCGACAGGACGACATCGGGAACTTCCGCGACGGGCCGTGCGTCGAGTTCGCCGGCCGGGTCCGGGCAGAGGTGGGCGTACCCTCCACTGACCAGGCGCATCGCGAGACGCGCGCTCATCACGGGGGACGGCACATGACATACCGGCGCGCGGCGATACCGGCACTGGTCGGGGGACTTCTGCTCACGGCCCTTCTCTGGTGGGCGGGTGCGAGCGCCGACGCGCTCCACCTGCCGGGCAGCGGAAGCGTCCTCGGCGGACAGGCCGTCACCGAACTCGAACGCTGGCTCGCCCCTTGGGCGTACGACCCGCCGGCCGCGCTCCGGCCGGGCGCCGGGACGTACGACGGGACCGGCGACGCGGCCGTCACCGACGGCGGGCGCTACCTCTCGCTCCACACCACCGCCCTGCAGATCCGCTTCTGCGCGGTCTTCGCCTTCTTCGTGCCCGGAGCCCTGTTCCTCGTCCGCCGGCTGCCGCCGGTGCACGGACGGATGCCCGCCGCCCTGCTCACGCTCTGGGCCTGGGGGATGGTGGCGGGGACCCTCGCGGTGGGCGTCTCCACCCCGTGGCTGATCGCCGCGGGGGGGCCACGGCAGTTACCGCTTCCTGCCGCAGCTCGCCGGCCTGATCTCCTCCGGCCGCCAGATGCTCGTGGTGACCGCCCTCGTCGCGGCGACCGTGACCGCCCTCGTCGCCCGCGCTCGACCGCCCAGGGCGCCGGCCCCCTCCCGCGCACACCCCCGTCCCGGCCCGCCCCGCGCGCCTGGCCGCCACCGCCGGGACGGCCGCCGTCGGATTCTCGCTGCTGGTCCTCTCGTACGAGACGGTGGCCGCCGCCATCCAGACGCTGCCGTCCCCCGGCGGCCTCCTCGACGAACCGGGCGACCTCCTGCGCCAGTGGCTGCTCCTCGGCGCCGTGACGAACCCCGCCGGCGCGCCCCTGGGGGACTGGCTCCTCTACCGCGCCGTCGACGTGCTGGTCCTCGTCCTCGTCTGGTGGGCCCTGCGCCTGCTGCCCGGCTGCTCACCCGGGTCACCGTCCCGGCGATGGCGGCGGGCGCGGTGAGCGCGACGGTGCTGGGACTGCTGGTGAGCCAGGTGCTGAGGATCGCGCTGGACGCCCAGGGCATGCGGTACGGGCTGCTGTACGCCTCCGGCAACCTCGGCAACGGCGTGCCGGCCGCGCTGACCTGGGGCGTCGTGGCGGGGCTGGTGGCGACGGCGACGCTGCGGGCGGCGACGAGCGGGGAGGAGCCCGCGCAGCCCGCGGAGTCGTCCGAGGCGGGTGGGTTCCCCGAGCCCGCGTCCGCGACGCCCCCGGTCGAGCCGTGACCCCGGACCGACTACCTCCCGAGCCAGCCGCGCAGCAGCCTG
>NZ_BAAAXG010000015.1 GCF_039535475.1 Streptomyces showdoensis
GCCGGTCGCCTTGTCGGCGATGCCGAAGGAGCGGATGTACTCGCCCTTGCAGGGCGCGGACAGGGCCACGATCACGCCGGCACCTGCGCCTCGGTCATGACGCCCCGATCGCGCTGTCCAGCTTCGCGGCGATCGCCGCGGCTGAGCTGCGGGAACTCGTCCCCGGACGACGCGGGCGAGGAGGGCGCGGGGGTGTCCGCCGCGGCGGCGGCCGGAAGCGGTGGATCGCCGTCACGCCGTACGCGGCCCCCGCCGCCGCCGGGACGGCCAGGAGTCCCCGTGAGGGCCACACCGATGCAGAGCTGCGCCAACGCGCCTGCGAGTTCCTCACGGCAGCCTCCTGCCAGACGAGGGCGACACTCCACTCTCCAGGCTAGGCCGGGCCGTACCCCCGCCACGGCGAGCCCCGCGCGCCCTCATCCGCGGAACACCCGCGCCAGACACGTCGCTGAGCGCCTCCGCCGTCGGCGGGTGCAGCCGGGCCCCGAGGCAGCCATCGGTGCCGTACAGAGCAGGGCGTTGGCGGCCCGTACGGAGCAGAGCGGGCGAACTCGCCCCGCGCGTCCGGTACACGGGCAGCTCCGGCGGACCGACCGCCCCGCCGGCGCCGCGTCGGCGGCGAGCAGCGCACAGGCGCGCACGGCGACCGTGCGACGACTCCGCCGCCCGCGCGGCGAGCCGGGCGAAGTCCCGCTCGTCCGCTCGTCGCCGCTACAGCAGCAGGACGTCGGTCCCGCTCGCGCAACAAGGTCGTACAGGCGCAGGGTCGGGCACCAGCTCGGTGGTGAGGCCCGTGCAGTCGGGGACCCGGTCGCCGGGCCGCGGTGCCCGCGCCGCCTGTCGCGCGCCGTCGGTGTCACGGGTGCCGGGCGCGGAATCCCGGCCACGATCGGACTGGTCGGGGTTATCCCACGAGCAGCTGCGCCTCGCGCAGCAACAGCGTCCTCCAGGTCCTCCGGATCGGCCAGCACGCCCTGGCTCGCGTGCCGCACGGTCCGAACCGGACGACCTCCTCGCCCCACCGGGCGCCGTTCGGCGTCCGTAGCTGGCGAGCAGCCCGGCGCCGCGCTCCCCTCGACGGCCAGGGAGAGCTTCCACGCCAGGTTGAAGGCGTCCTAGGATACCGGTGTCTCATGCCCTGCGCGCCGGTGGGCGGATGGATGTGCGCCGCCGTCGACGCCCGCGCGACACGAAACCCCGCATCCCCCGTACCGGTCGACAGCCGGTGACTGATCCGGAACAACCGAGGACAGCGCAGGGCCGAGGCCGTCGCCGCCGGGGCGAGAGCCGTCCAGTACCCGCTGGATGTCGGCGAGTCCCGGCGCGCGCGCGCCGCCGTCCAGGCCGTGGGCCACGCCGTCCCCGGCCTCCGGTCGCCCGCTGCGCGGCGGAGAGTTCGGGCGGGACGTTCATCGACACGCGGTAACGGCCGTTCCCCGGCAGCGGGATGCACACCAGGACGTCGTCCGTCCGGCCGTCCGGTCCGTCTGGGCCGTCAGGGCCCCGCCGGGTCGACCGCACCCCGTAGCGGGCGGCAGGTCCCGTCGACCTCCACGTCGCCCAGCAGTATCCTCGGGGGAAGGCCCCGCCCTCGAAACCGAGACCGAGCTGCTTGCGCACCGTGCTGTGCGCGCCGTCGCAGCCGACCAGGTACCGGCAGCGGAGCTCCTCCTCGGCCGGCGGCCCGCCGTCCGGGTCGCGAGGAGCCGGGCGGTCACCCCGTCCGCGTCCTGCCCGAACGACACGAGTTCCGTCCCGTTCGATCCGGGTCCCGAAGCCGGCCAGGAACTCCTCCAGGATCCGCTCCGTCTCGTACTGCGGGAGCGCGGCGAAGCGGTAGGGACCTCGGGCGGCAGCACCAGCTCCAGGCGGGACCGCTCGACCCGTCGACGTACAGGAGCTGCCCGCGCATCGGACGGCCGCCCCACGCGGCCCGCGCGCAGCCCATCCGGTCCCAGACCTCCAGGGTGTGCGCGGCTGGATGCCGACCGCCTTGGCGTACGGGAGGCGGGCGGGCAGCCGCTCGACGATCCGCACGCCGCGCGCCGCGCCGGCGCAGCTCGGCGCGCCGCGGTGAGCCCGACACGGGCCCGCCCCGACGACAAGGACGTACACAGACGCCACGGCCGTCCGCACCGGGCCGGACGGCACACTCGAGGGTGTCACTGTCGCTGCGCTAGCGTCGGCGCCTCCGTGACCCTGGGCGCCCCTACCAACATCGTACGGTGCGCCGACAGCGACAGCCGACACTCTGCGCCGCGGCACCCGCGCGCCGCACTCCGCGCGGAGCAGGCACGAGCGCCTCGCGGCAGTGGCGCACGGAACTCACTCCCGTGAGGAGCACCTCGCGCAGCGCGGCGACCGCGTGAGTCCCGGGTGCTCGTCAGAAAAAACCATCGACACGTCGCAAGTCCGTGTCCACGGCCGAGCGCCGCGAGATGACCGCCCCGGTGCTCCGTGGACGGCCACGCCCGTACGCGCGCTCAACCTCGAACAGTAGTAGTGGATGCAGCTCCGTACGCCTACGCGTGAGGTCGAGTCGAAAACGTCCCACAGGGCTGGCGATCAGACGCACCAGGCGGGCATTCCGGAGCGCTCGATCAGCGTGAAGTGGAAGCGCCACGGTTGGCCTCTCGCCATCGCGGCACGTCCCCGGCCTCTCGCGGCCGACTCCACCTCGCGCCTAGAGCGCTACCTCCGGGCGTCGCGGCACACGGCCGTCGCAGCCGTGTGGGCGGCCCGTTCGCGCACGGCCTCCGTCTCCAGGAGACGCGGGGAATCCGGTAGATACTACTCAGGGTTCCTCCAGGAGATCAAAACTAGGAACGAAATAGCCCGGTGGGAGTGCCGTTTTGGTGAACGACCAGGCCCCTCGCCTCCAGAGCCTTAAGGGAATCGCGCAGAGGGGACCGGCTAACCGTAGAGGCCGCGCGCCAGGTATACTGCCGGATTCGCTCCGCCCGGCCGCAACTACCGGAGGGTGTGGCTACGTTCGCAGCTCCGCCAGGACGAACTGTGGCGGGTCAGGTGGCCGCCGTCCTTCCACAGCGCTGCTCATCGCCGGTGATCTTTCGCTCTTGGGGGTGTGCGATCAATCTTGCTACGGGCACCGGAGACGCGTGTCGAGCCTTTGGTGGACGTGGACGTTCGTGGAGAAGGGGCGGACGTGCTCCGGGTGCCGGGTCAGGCCTCGGGCGCGACAGTTCTGGCCAGGAGGATCGTCGGTGTGTCGCAGGCCGTGGGGGGTGTGGGGGGAGCGTGTGCGGTAGGGCGGCGGTGGTTCCCCCTGAGCGTGTTCGGGTGGGCGGAATGACCCGGGCCGCGGCGGAGCGGGGACGCGCGGGTGCGAGTCCAGGCGGTCGGCTAGGGGGGCGAAGGCCCCGGCGTGAGGTCGGGTTATCGGGGCCGCAGGGGCACTCGGCCTCGGGTGAGCACATCGAAACCATGGCTGTTCTGGCTGACCTCCCTTAGGAGAACAATAGACGTCACCCAGACAGCGGCCACACAAAGAGAGACGCCCGACTACTCGACACAGCTGACCTCGCAGACGTCCTCCCGGGCGAACACCCGCCAGAGGCTGGTGTATGGGCGGCATAGGAATACCGAGAGGCGGTCGTCGGCCCAGGAGCCGGGATCCCCCGATGCCACGCATCGCTAGGTAGCGACGTCACGGAAAACTGACCCGTTTGGGACCGTCGTTGCCGAGAACAGGCCAGGAAAGCGGCACGAGTACACGCTCGCCTCGAACACCTAGCTACTGGGGCCGGTGATGCGGGACGGCCCAGAAGGTGGCGAATAATGGGGACGGCAAAACCCCCGGCGGTGGCGCAGGGCACAAAGCGGCTCATTATCAAAGACGACGCCAGAAGCGCCGGCAAGTTGCCAGGTCCCCCGGGGATCCACATGTTAGACCAGGGTATAAGCGGACAACCGGCTTAGGTCTGCCCGGCGCCGACCGGGTTTCGCCTCAGGTGAACGCTCATCGAGGCCGCCCATGGGGGGGGCACGGCCATGACGAGCAGGTCTCCGTAGCCGGGACAGGCGGTGCGCCACCCCTCCGCCGCCGCCGAAGTCGGTCAAAGAGATAGGAGAAGAGAAAAGGGGGGGAGGAAAGAAAAAGAGAGAGAGAACCATGAGGAAGAGAACGGGAAAGAGAGGGCGAAGGGGAGAGGAAGAGATCTACACGAGGACAGTGTCAGCCTGCGCCCCGGTCGACATCGCTGCCCGAGCAGATCGCCCGGCACCAGCGCAACACTCTAACAGGTGCACATACGACAGTTAAGAACATCGTCTAGCAAATCATGCACAGCGCGCAGAACGGATGCCAGGGCGTGCCCCCCAAACCCAACCTGCTAGTGTAGAGCCGATCACACGCGCCTCAGGACGAAAGATATGCACGTGGCACATCAGGCCGCGCGAACGACGCGCACGACAGCGCAAGGAACCAAGACACGATCAGCCCGCGCATCATGATAAACGGAATGTGACGTAGACACGCAGCCCTAGGAGCCCGCACAGGACTCACACTATCAACGAGACCTAGACGGCGCGAGGCGTCACCACGCGCGAGCACATTGGGAACCTATGTCCAATAAGAACTCAAACGGCGTCAGGCTCGAAACGCCACCAAGAACGACAACGCACGACGACCGAACGCCGTGATCGTGACGCAGCAGCGCAAGAGCGCCGGTAAGGACTCCGTTGCGCTCGCACCGCAGACGACAGCAGGACGACTAATAACGTAATTGCGTACGCCAGCCTGTCACACAATGGACACCAGCACAAAGCGCAGCGTACACCGCTGACCAAGAATACTGACCCGACCCGGACACCGACCCCTCGCGACGGCCCCGCCGATCGTCGGACCGCGCGGACGTCCTCGCTGGAGAAACTCGACCCCGGCACGATGGACCGGCTCGGCCTCGGCTACGGAGCGGGTGCGGGCCTCCAACCCCGGGGCTCGTCTACTGCTCGGTGACCGGCTTCGGCGCGGCGGAGGGCGCCCGCCTGCCCGGCTACGACCTGCTCGTGCAGGCCATGGGCGGGCCTCATGAGCGTCACCGGCGAACCCGGCGGCGCCGGCACCAAGGCCGGGGTCGCCCTGGTCGACGTGATCACCGGCCTGCACGCCGGCCTCGGCGTCCTCGCCGCCCTGCGCCACCGCGAGCGCACCGGCGAGGGCCAGCGGGTGGAGGTCTCGCTGCTCACCTCGCTGCTGTCCGCGCTCACCAACCAGGCCGCCGCCCATCTCGCCACCGGGGGCCGTCCCGCGCGCCATGGGCACCGGCACCCGAGCATCGCCCGTACGAGGTGTTCGAGGCGAGCGACCGGCCGCTGGTCCTGGCCGTCGGCAACGACCGGCAGTTCCGCGTGCTCTGCGAGCGGATCGGGGATCCCGGGCTCGCCGACGACCCCCGGTTCGCCGCCAACACCGCCCGGGGTCGCCCACCGCGAGGAGCTTGGTCGAGGCGCTCTCCGGGCCGCTGGCGGGGCGCACCGCCGACGCCTGGTTCGAGGTGCTCACCGAGGCCGGAGTGCCCTGCGGCCCGATCAACGACCTCGCGGGGGCCTTCGCCCTCGCCGACCGCCTGGGACTCGCCCCGGCGCGTCCCCGCCTCCGCCGCGGGCCCGGGGCAGGTCGCCCACCCGATCACGCTCGGGGCGACCCCCGCCGCCTACCGCACCGCTCCCCCGCGCCTGGGCGAGCACACCGACGAGCTCCTGGCCGAACTGGGGCGCCCCGAGGCCTGACCGGCACCGGAGCACGGCCGCCCCGGTCGTCCACAGGCCGTCGTCCACAGGCTCGACACGCGTCCCGGGGCCCGTAGCAAGATGGAGCGCACACCCCCGAGCGAAAGGTCACCGGCGATGAGCAGCGCGGTGGAGAGACGGCGGCCACCGACCGCCCAGCAGTTCGTCCTGGCGGAGCTGCGACGTGCCATCACCTCCGGGGAGTTGCGGCCGGGCGGAGCGATCCGGCAGGAGACCCTGGCGGCGCGGCTCGACGTGAGCCGGGTCCCGCTGCGCGAGGCCCTGAAGGCGCTGGAGGCCGAGGGGCTGGTCGTGCACCACGTCCACCGGGGCTATTTCGTGGCCGAGTTGTCCCTGGAGGACCTGGAGGAGATCTACCGGATCCGGCGGCTCCTGGAGACGGAGGCCGTGCGCGAGGCCGCCCACCGGCTGCCCGACGGCCTGCCCGACGCCCTGGAGGAGGCCCAGCGCGAGGTGGAGCGCGCCGCGGAGGCCGGGGACGTGGCCGCGATGGCGGAGGCCAACCGGCGCTTCCACTTCACGCTGATCGAGGCCTCCGGAATGCCCCGCCTGGTGCGTCTGATCGCCACCCTGTGGGACGCGACCGACGCGTACCGCTCGCTCTACTACGTCGAGGACGCGCACCGGGACGTGGCCGTCCACGAGCACCGGGCGGTCATCTCGGCGCTGGCCGGGGGCGACACGGACGCGACGGTGCGATGGCTGGACGAGCACCGGGACCACGCGGTCGCCGCGCTGCGCGAGGTGCTCCTCCGGGAGTGAGCCGGCGCCACGGCCCGAGGGCGGCTCGGTGCCTGCTCCGCCGCGGGTGCGGCGGCGCGGGTGCGGCGGCGCGGGTGCGGCGTCCGGTCGGGCACCGGACGATGGTGGAGGGGCCCGGGTCAGGAGGCGCCGACGATGCGCAGCGACAGTGACACCCTCAGTGGCCGGTCCCGGCCCGGTGCGGACGGCCGTGGCGTCCTGGACGTCCTTGTCGTCGGGGCGGGCCCGGTCGGGCTCACCGCGGCCGCCGAGCTGCGCCGGCGCGGCGCCGGCGTGCGGATCGTCGAGCGGCTGCCCGCCCGCCTCCCGTACGCCAAGGCGGTCGGCATCCAGCCGCGCACCCTGGAGGTCTGGGACCGGATGGGCTGCGCGCGGGCCGCGTGGGAGGCGGCCGTCCCGATGCGCGGGCAGCTCCTGTACGTCGACGGGGTCGAGCGGTCCCGCCTGGAGCTGGTGCTGCCGCCCGAGGTCCCGTACCGCTTCGCCGCGCTCCCGCAGTACGAGACGGAGCGGATCCTGGAGGAGTTCCTGGCCGGCTTCGGGACCCGGATCGAACGGGGCACGGAACTCGTGTCGTTCGGGCAGGACGCGGACGGGGTGACCGCCCGGCTCCTCGCGACCCGGGACGGCGGGCCGCCGGCCGAGGAGGAGCTCCGCTGCCGGTACCTGGTCGGCTGCGACGGCGCGCACAGCACGGTGCGCAAGCAGCTCGGTCTCGGTTTCGAGGGCGGGGCCTTCCCCGAGGAGTACATGCTGGGCGACGTGGAGGTCGACTGGGACCTGCCGCCCGGCTACGGGGTGCGGTCGACCCGGCGGGGCCCTGACGGCCCAGACGGACCGGACGGCCCGGACGACGACGTCCTGGTGTGCATCCCGCTGCCGGGGAACGGCCGTTACCGCGTGTCGATGAACGTCCCGCCCGAACTCTCCGCCGCGCAGCGGGCGGGGGACCCGGAGGCCGGGGACGGCGTGGCCCACGGCCTGGACGGCGGCGCGCGGGCGCCGGGACTCGCCGACATCCAGCGGGTACTGGACCGGCTCTCGCCCCGGCCGGCGACGGCCTCGGCCCTGCGCTGGTCCTCGGTGTTCCGGATCAGTCACCGGCTGGTCGACCGGTACGGCGAGGGGCGGGCGTTCGTCGCGGGCGACGCGGCGCACATCCATCCGCCCACCGGCGCGCAGGGCATGAACACCGGTATCCAGGACGCCTTCAACCTGGCGTGGAAGCTCTCCCTGGCCGTCGAGGGGAGCGCGGCGCCCGGGCTGCTCGCCAGCTACGACGCCGAACGGCGCCCGGTGGGCGAGGAGGTCGTCGGTCGGACCGTGCGGCACGCGAGCCAGGGCGTGCAGGCCGATCCGGAGGACCTGGAGACGCTGTTGCTGCGCGAGGCGCAGCTGCTCGTGGGATACCCCGACAGTCCGATCGTGGCCGGGATGTCCGCGCCCGGCACCCGTGACACCGACGGCGCCGACGGCGGCGCGGGCCCGCGGCCCGGCGACCGGGTCCCCGACTGCACGGGCCTCACCACCGAGCTGGTGGCCCGACCCCTGCGCCTGTACGACCTGTTGCGCGAGCGGGACCACGTCCTGCTGCTGTACGGCGACGAGCGGACGAGCGGGGACTTCGCCCGGCTCGCCGCGCGGGCGGCGGAGTCGTCGCACGGTGCCGTGCGCGCCTGTGCGCTGCTCGCCGCCGACGCGGCGCCCGGCGGGGCGGTCGGTCCGCCGGAGCTGCCCGTGTACCGGGACGCGCGGGGCGAGTTCGCCCGGCTCTGCTCCGTACGGCCGCCAACGGCCCTGCTCGTACGGCCCGATGGCTGCCTCGGGGCCCGGCTGCACCCGCCGACGGCGGAGGCGCTCGCGACGTGTCTGGCGCGGGTGTTCCGCGGATGAGGGCGCGCGGGGCTCGCCGTGCGGGGGTACGGGCCCGGGCCTAGCCTGGAGAGTGGAGTGTCGCCCTCGTCTGGCAGGAGGCTGCCGTGAGGAACTCGCAGGCGCGTTGGCGCAGGCTCTGCATCGGTGTGGCCCTCACGGGGACCCTGGCCGTCCCGGCGGCGGCGGGGGCCGCGTACGGCGTGACGGCCCCCGATCCACCGCTTCCGGCCGCCGCCGCGGCGGACACCCCCGCGCCCTCCTCGCCCGCGTCGTCCGGGGACGAGTTCCCGCAGCTCAGCCCGGCGATCGCCGCGAAGCTGGACAGCGCGATCCGGGGCGTCATGACCGAGGCGCAGGTGCCGGGCGTGATCGTGGCCCTGTCCGCGCCCGGCAAGGGCGAGTACATCCGCTCCTTCGGCATCGCCGACAAGGCGACCGGCCGGCAGATGAACCCGGGGCTCTACATGCGGATCGGCAGCGAGACCAAGACCTTCACGGTGACGGCGCTGCTGGAACTCGTCGACCAGGGCAAGGTCGGCCTCGACGACCCGATCGGAAAGTACGTCTCGGGCGTCCCGAACGGGGACCGCATCACCCTGCGGGAGCTCGCCGGGATGCGCAGCGGCCTCTACAACTACTCGATGGACGAGGACTTCTTCAAGGCGCTCACGTCCGACCCGCAACGCCCCTTCACGCCGCAGGAGTTGCTGGACTATTCGTTCAAGCATCCGGTCAACTTCGCGCCCGGCGCGCAGTTCGAGTACTGCAACACCAACCTGATCCTGCTGGGCCTGGTGGTGGAGAAGATCAGCGGCGTGCCGCTGCACGACTACATCGCGCAGCACGTCGTGCGGCCGGCCGGCCTGAAGCACACCCTGTTCCCGACCGGCGCCGAGTTCCCGAACCCGCACGCCCACGGCTACACCAACCAGACGGCGACCGGGCAGGTCGAGGACGCCACCGACTGGAACCCGTCCTGGGGCTGGGCGGCCGGCGCGATGATCTCCGACCTCCAGGACATGCGGACCTGGGCGAAGGTCGTCGCCACCGGCACGCTGCTGACCGCAGCGACCCAGGCGCAGCGGCTCGAGACCGACTCGACGGGGATCTCGGACACCGGATACGGCCTCGGCATCTTCAAGGTCGAGGGCTGGATCGGGCACAACGGCTCGCTGCCCGGCTACGAGTCGCTGACGATCTACCTGCCGGAGGAACAGGCGACCCTGGTCGTGCTCCTGAACACCGACATCCTGCACGACCAGATCGAGCCCAGCACCCTCTTCGGCAAGGCGATCACCGAGATCGTGACCCCGGACCACGTGTACAACCTGCCGAAGCCGACCGAGCCGGCCGCGTCGACGCCTCCCGCGACGAGCCCGCCGGCCTCGACGCCGACGACGGCCCCGCCGACGGCCCCGTCGACGACACCGCCGACCCGGCCGCCCTACTGACGGTCCGTCCCCCGGCCGCCGGGCCCCTCGGCTCCGTCCACCGTTCCCGTGAGGGATCATGGACAAAGGAGTCGAGAAGGGACGGGACGAACGATGAGGCACCGCAGTGTCGCCGACCTCATGACGCCGACGGCGGTGTCGGTGCAACCCGGCACTCCGTTCAAGGAGATCGCGCGGCTGCTCGACGAGTACGGCATCACGGCCGTGCCCGTGGTCGACGCGGAGGACCGCCCGGTGGGGGTCGTCTCCGAGGCGGATCTGCTGCGCCGGCACACGGCGAAGGACGGCCCCAGCACCGCCGAGGCCATGATGTCGAGCCCCGTGTTCGTCGCCCGCCCGTCCTGGACGGCGGTCGAGGCTGCGCGTCTGATGGAGCGCCACCACGTGAAGCGGCTGCCGGTCGTCGACGCGGACGGGCGCCTGATCGGCGTGCTCAGCCGCAGCGATCTGCTCCAGCTCTTCCTGCGGCGGGACCGGGCCATCCAGGAGGAGATCCTGGAGGACGTCGTCACCCGGATCCTCGGCCTCTCCCCCGCCTCGCTCCACATCGACGTGGCCGAGGGCCGGGTGACCCTGAGCGGCACGCTGCCGCGCAAGGGCGTCGGACCGATCTTCGTCCGGCTCTGCGAGGACGTGGACGGGGTGGTCGAGGTGGTGGACCGGCTCACCTACGAGGAGGACGGCGAGAACGGGAACGGCGCCGGGGCCGAAGGCCGCGGACAGGAGCAGGGGCGGTAGCAGGGACAGGGGCGGTAGCAGGAGCAGGGACAGGGGCAGGGACAGGGGCAGGCGCAGGGGCAGGACGACCGCTAGATCCGCCCTTCGGGGGCGTACGGGCCCGTACCCCCCGCCGGCCGCACGCGCGCCGGGCCCGCCGGTGCGCGTGCGGCGCGCCGGCGGGCCCGGGGTCGGCGGGCGGCGGCTCGGTCAGGAGACCGCCTCCGGCCAGCCGTATCCGGGTCCGGTGCGCCGGGGCACGGTGTCGGCGCCCACGGCCTCCATCTCCCGGTTGGCCTCCCTCATCAGCTGTCCGGCCAGATCCTTCATGGCCCGGCTCGCGGCGAGTTCGTCGCCGATCGCCGGTACGTCCACGTCCGCCGGGTTGCACCGGGCGGAACCGTGGCCGGTGAGGGTCGACGTGCCGGTGTCCAGGTGCGCCTCCGCCCTGGTCCTGCCGCTCTCCTCGACCAGATCCAGGCCGACCTTCCACTCCAGGTGTCGTGTCATGGCCTGCCTCCTGCTGCGCTCGTGCCCTCGGGCCCCGCGGGCGCGCCGCGCGGCCCTCTCCCTTCAGCATCCGTCCAGCGGGGCGGCGGCGCCACGCGCCGGGCCGAGACGCGGCCGCCGCGGCGACACGCCGGGCCGGTGGGCCGGCAGGGGGGGCCGTGTTCACCCGTCCGGCGGACCCCGACTGCGCCGGTGGCCGCCCGCGCCGACGCTGGTGTCCATCACGGCCACGCCTGAGGAGGGCCCATGGCATCGATGGACGTCCCGGCCGATCTGCCGAAACAGCGCGCGGAGGCGCGGGCCGCGGCCCCGCCCACGCTGACGTGGGTGACGCTCGCGCTGATGACCACCGCGTCGGTGGCGAGTCTGCGGGCGGCACCCACCATGGCCGTGTACGGCCTCGCGTGCGTCTTCCTCTACCTCGTACCGGCGATCGTGTTCCTGCTGCCGACCGCTCTGGTCTCCGCCGAGCTCGCCTCGGGCTGGAGCGGCGGCGTCTACCGCTGGGTCGCGGAGGGGCTCTCCAAGCCGCTGGGCTTCCTCGCGGTGTGGTGCCAGTTCGCGATGACGATCTTCTACTACCCGAGCCTGCTGGCGTTCGTGGCCTCGACCATCGCGTACGTCATCGATCCCTCGCTCGCCTCCAACGGCGTCTACACCGCCATCGTGATCATGGTCCTGTACTGGACCGGCGTCTGGGTCTCCTCACGCGGCACGAAGGCCCTGGCGGGTCTCTCCAGCTGGGGCCTGGTCATCGGCACGCTCGTCCCCGGCACGGTCCTCGTCGTCCTCGGCATGGTCTTCCTCGGGCAGGGCAACCCCTCGGCCGCGCCGATGGACAGCAGCCACCTGCTGCCGCAGTGGACCGGTCTCGCGAGCCTCGTCCTGATCGTCAACAACTTCCTGTCGTACTCCGGCATGGAGATGAACGCGGTGCACGTCTCCTCGCTGAAGGACCCGGCGAAGGAGTACCCGAAGTCGATGTTCCTGGCGATGGGCCTGGTGCTGCTCATCTTCATCCTGCCCGCCCTCGCCATCAGCTGGGTCGTCCCGGCGGACCAGCTCAGCCTCACGGCCGGCGTCATGCAGGCGTTCGACGCCTTCTTCTCGTACTTCGACGTGGGGTGGATGACCCCGATCGCCGCCGTCATGCTGATCTCCGCCTCGCTCGGCGGCATGCTGACCTGGCTCGCCGGCCCGTCCAAGGGCCTCCTGGAGATCTCCCGCAGCGAGGGCTACCTGCCGCCGTTCCTGCAGAAGCTGAACAAGTTCGGCATCCAGCAGAACATCCTCGTCACCCAGGGCATCGTGACCTCGGTCATCGCCCTGATGTACGCGCTGATCCCGAACGTCTCCAGCGTCTACTGGATCTTCTCGACCATCACCACGCAGGTCTACCTCATCGTCTACCTGCTGATGTTCGCGGCCGCGATGCGGCTCCGGAAGAACAAGCCCGACCACCCGCGCGGCTACCGGGTGCCCATGCTCGGCCTGGTCTGCACCGTCGGCCTGCTGTCCTCGCTCGCGGCGCTCGCGATCGGCTTCGTGCCGCCCTCGCAGTTCGGCGGCAGCAGCGTCGTCTCGTACGTGCTGTTCATCGCGTCCGGCCTGCTGGTCCTCGGCTTCCTCGTCCCCTACGCCTTCCTGAAACTGCGCAAGCCCAGCTGGCGCACGGCGGCGGCCGACACCGAGGGAGACGCGTCATGAGCCCGACCCGCTTCGCCTCCGAGCACAAGTGGATCTACTGGGGCGCCATCGTCATCCTCGTCGGTCTGCTCATCACCGGACTCGTCCGCTACAGCAGCTTCAAGCGCACGAACGAGAGCGCGAAGAAGGCCGACCAGCTCGGCCAGGAGCTGGTGAAGGCCGGCTACCCGGCCCCCGACACGGACACCGTCCAGCGGCTGCTCGGCACGGACGGCGGCCAGGTCTGCGACGACCCGGGCAGCGCCCTGAAGAAGGCGCTGTACCGGATCCAGCAGCTCTCCAACGGCGCCACCGGCCCCGGCAGCCGCCCGGTCATCGCCGACAGCAGGGCCGTGGGCGCCGAGCGGATCGTGCTCCAGGTGTACTGCCCCGACCAGGTCGCCGCGTTCGACGAGTCGGTGGAGGACCTGAAGACCGACGACACCGTGAAGAGGTGACCGGGACCCGGCGGGCGAGGTGCAGCGGCGGGGGACCCGCCGTTGCCCTCCCGGGTCTGGGCAGGCACGGCGGCGCGCGGGAGCATCGGGGGCGGTGTCCGTGACCGTCGACCGGGAGGCGACTCGTGCGTGCGCAATCCAGGGGCCGGGAGGGTACGGCCGACGACCGGCCGGCAGGGAACGACCGTACGGGCCCGGCGCCCCGGGCGGCCCGGTCCGCCCCGCCCCGGCAGGGGGCCGTCTCCCCCGGGAACGCGGCCGACCTGCAGGCGAGCATCGGGAACGCGGCCGTGGCCCGCGCGGTGCGGCGCCAACGCGAACGGGAGCAGGAACGGGAGCAGGGGTCCGAGGGCGGGGGTTCCGCCGTCTCGGCGCCCCGGTCCCTCGTCCACGACGTGCTCCGGCGCCCCGGGCGGCCCCTCGCGGAGCCCCTGCGCGCCGAGATGGAGGAGCGGCTCGGCGCGGACTTCTCCGACGTACGGGTCCACACGGGAGCGACCGCCCAGCGCTCGGCGGCCGAGATCGGGGCCCGCGCCTACACCTCCGGGCGTGACGTGGTCATCGGCGCGGGCGGCGGCGACAAGCACACGCTCGCCCACGAGCTGACGCACGTCATCCAGCAGCGCGGCGGCCCGGTGTCCGGCACGGACACCGGTGCGGGACTCGCGCTCTCCGACCCGTCCGACGCGTTCGAACAGGCGGCCGAGGCGAACGCCACCCGGGTCATGGCCCGGCGGCCGGCGCCCGGGGCCGCACCCGCGCCCGACCGCCGGACGGCGGCGGGGGCCGCGGCGCCGGTGCAGCGGATGCTGGGCTTCGAGACCGAGGTCAGCCTCCCCGTGGAGGACGCGCAGGGGCGGAAGTACGAGGGCGACACCGACCTGGCCGAGAGCACCAGGGAGGACTTCAAGGTCGTCTCCGACAAGCGCGCCCTGGACGACGGCAGCGGCTACTCCAACCTGGAGTTCGTGACCGGCGCGGTCAAGGTCGTCGGCTCGGCGAACGAGACCGGACCCGAGCGGCTGGACCGCCTGGTGGACGAGATCAGGACCGTGCGGGACGCGTTCTACCGGGCGGCCGACAAGACGCCCCTGGCGGACATGGGGCTGGCCCTCGCCGTCCTGCCGGAGGGCCAGGGGGCCCGGGTCGCCCCGGAGCTCGGCTACACGGAGCACGCCGGGCGGGCGGGCCTGGGCGACGGCCTGTTCGTGCACTACTCCGTCGGCGTGCCGCTCAAGGGCATGCCGCTGTTCTTCGACCACCTGCGGGCCGCCGCGCCCGACGTGCAGGGGGCGCCGAACCGCCGCGCCCGGTTCCGGTTCACGCAGGCCAGGGACTTCGCCGCCGAGGTCGTGGAGCTGTACACGCAGGAGCAGGGCACCTCGAAGAAGCGCAGGAGGGAGGACACGGACGCCCTCGACGGCTACTGCCAGCTGTTCTTCATGCAGATCGCGGCGGTGGCGGACTACCTCGCGGAGGACCAGGACATCGGCCAGATCAAGAACCTGACGGCCGTCCTGTCGCGGTCCAGGCTCTCGGACGTGCGCGGGCTGCTCGATCCGGGGTTCCAGACCTTCCTGGCCGGGCACGGCGAGGGCATCGTCGACATCCTCGCCCGCTACCAGGAGGACTCCGGGGACGGACGGACGCTGGAGTTCCGCGAGGAGTCCACCCGGCAGATCGACGGCGATCCCGTGTCCCTCCTGTCGTTCGCCATGTCGGCGCTCACGGGGGCGCCGCCGGTGGACCAGCAGAGCGTCTTCGGCGGCATGAACCAGATCGCCCCGCACGAGGAGGAGGGGGCCACGATGATCCCCTTCGAGATCCGCACGATGGGCGCCGTCATGAAGACCTGGGACGACCTCAAGGCGGAACTGCGGGACCTCGCCCGGTGGGCCGAGGAGGCGTACCGGCACACGCGCGGGCAGGCCGGGGACTCGAGCCGGCGCCGCACCGGGGCCGGTCCCGACGCCCGCTGAGGGGGGGGCGACGGGGCCCGTGGGACCGGGTTGAGAGCGCTCTTCTGAGAGCGCTCTATCCGGTCTTCCTCCGCCTCGGCCGATCCCCGGGACGGCGGACCGGAGTCCGCCCTTTCATCCCGTTCCGCACAGGGAACGTACGCCACCAAACCGGGCAGCCGGCCGCGGCGCCGTGCGGGCACTTTCCGGACACCACGGACGGGGGCGACATTGCGCGGCCCCGGAGATGCCCGAGGATGGGCCGCGCCGCCTGGTTCACCTCAGGTCGCTGAGCACCCCGCTCACGTTCAGGACCTCGTGGCACTTCTGCGCTCGAAGGCCTGTGGCCGGGGTGCCCGGCTTCGCGCAGGTCACCTGGATGGTCACGGTCTGGCTCTCGGTGATCCTGATGGGGGTGACCCAGTGGTAGTCCTGGTTGCGGAACGTCTCCAGCGCGATCGTCGTGATCTTCCGATCGCCGAAGCCGATGGTCATCACGCCCTCGTCGCCCTGGAAGTTGGCCACGACGATGTCCGTGATCCCGAACGCCTTGCCCGGCGGCACGGCGTAGGTGCCGGTCGCGGTCCGGCCCGCGGCGGTCTCCAGGTCGATGGTGGCGGAGCCCTGCTGGCCGCCGGGCGTCCCGCCCGTCCCGGTGCCGGTCCCGCCGTCGCCGCCCGTCCCGGGCCCGGTGGTGGAGCCCGAACCGCCCGGCCGCGCGCCGTCCCCGGTCCCCGGGGGCCGTACGTTCGGGTCCGCGGTGGGCGCGGGCCGCTTCTGGACCACCTCGTCGGCGGCCTCCTTGGCGGTGCTGCGGACGGCCGGGCGGACCAGCGCGAACCAGGCGATCAGCAGCGCGAGCAGCGCCGCGAGGACCGCGAGCAGCCACCTCGGGAAGATCGGGATCTGCACGAACTCGGCGTCCAGCGGCGGCCGTACGAGAGCCGGGTCCGCGGACTCCGCGGCGTCGCGGGCCTCGGTCGCCGCGACCGTGAACGGCCGGGCCGTGGGCGTCCCGAACCACACCGGGCCGCCCGACCGGACCCGCAGTCCCGCCTCGGCCGACCCGCCGGGCTCCAGGTCCTGGGCCGTGGGCCGGAAGTCGAACTTCAGCTCCTCGCCCTGCTGCCCGGCCGCGAAGGCCACCCGCACGGGGGCGTTGCCCTCGTTGCGGACGGCCAGCCGGTAGCGGCCGCGGAGCCAGCCTCGCCTGCGCCGCGGGGTGAGCGTGGTGCGCAGCTCCCGGAACTCCTCGACGTGCACGACGGTCTCGGGCACCCGTACCGCCTCGGGGTACTCGGTCGGCAGCACCCGTACGGCGAGCGGCACGTCCCCGGCCCGCACCCGCGAGGACCGCGGGGGCTCCAGCCGGATCGTCACCGTTTCGGCGGTGCCCGGGTAGAGGGAGATCCGCTCGGGTTCCACCGTCGTCCATTCGGCGCAGTCGCCGACGACCTCCAGGCGGTACGCCTCGACGATGTCGCCGTCGTTGCGGACGGTGAGGCTGGTGGTCGCTGTGCCGCCGGGGACGACCGACACCCTCGGGATGTCGAGACCGGGCGCGCCAGCGCTGGCAGAGGCAGCTGAGGACGTCACCCCGACGACGCTAGGCCGACGGCTCCGGGGCCTCCACGGATGCGAGGGCAACGCCCCGGGCAGCCGGAGTGCCTGAAGGGGCTCCCCGCCGGCACCGCTCCCCGCACCTTCCCCGGCTCCTTCTCCGGCCTCGTCCCTCCCGACTGCCCTCCCGGCTTCGCACCGGTCATCCCTCCCGACTTCGCTCCGTTCTTCCCACGTTCCTTCCGACGCTTCTTCCCACGTTCCTTCCGACGCTTCTTCCCACCCTCGTTCCCTCGCTTCTTCCTTCCGCGCACGTCTCACCGAAACCGAACAGGTAGCGATTCATGAGCCGAGCTCAGCACAGCGGACCCGTCACCCCGTCCGGCACCGCCGCGTTCCCGGTGCCCGCCCAGGACTCCGCACGGACCCAGGACGCACCCCGGAGCCACGACGCGTCCGACTCCCAGGAGGCGCCCCGGTCCCCGGTCGCGCCCCGCTCGCCGTCCGGCCTCCCCGACCGGCGGATCACCGTGGCGGTGTACGCCTCGGACCCGGTCCTGCACGTCGGGGTCGTGCACCAGCTCCGCCAGCGCCCCGAGGTCGAACTGCTCGACGGGGCCCGCGCCGCCGAGGCACGCGTCTCGCTCGTGACCGTGGACAGCGTGGACGACGAGACCGCGGCGCTGTTACGCAGGCTGCGGCACAACTCCCGTACCCGCACCGGTCTCGTGGTCGGCACCTTCGACTCCGGCGACGCGCTGCAGCGGGCCATCGAGTGCGGGGTCACCGCGGTGCTGCGCCGCGCCGAGGCCGACCAGGACCGGCTGCTGCGGCTGGTCCTGGCGATGGCGAACGGCGAGGGCGTGCTCCCCGGCGACCTGCTCGCCAAGCTCCTGAGCCACGTCGGCAGTCTGCAGCGTTCCGCGCTGGACCCGCACGCCTCCTCGCTGTCCACCCTGACCCCGCGCGAGGCGGACATGCTGCGCCTGGTGTCGGAGGGCCTGGACACCGCCGAGATCGCCCGCACGACCTCGTACTCGGAGCGGACCGTCAAGAACGTGCTGCACGAGGTCATCACCCGGCTGGAGCTGCGCAATCGCACCCACGCGGTCGGCTACGCCCTGCGCAACGGCCTGATCTGACCGTCCGGAAGGCGGTTCCGGGGCGGCCCGTCCGGCCGTCCCGGAACGGCGGGGCTGCCCCAAAGCGCACCCGGTCCTTCCCCCGGGTACGGCCCCGGGGCCCTGCCGGGCGCCCGTGTCCGGTGGGCAGGGTGGCCGGGTCTCAGGACCCTGCTGCACCGGACTGTGAGGTGGACCGTGACGAGCACGGGCGGCCCCGGCGGCCGACGGCACCGCTGGGGGAGGGCCGGCGCACCCATGCTGCTGCTGGTCCCCCTGCTCGCGGTGACCGCGGCCTCCGCCCCCGACCAGGCCGAGGCGGGCCCCCGGGCCGACGCCGGCGACGTCCGGATCGCGTACGCGGGGACGCGGCACCGCAGCCTGGGCCGGGTGACGAGCGGCACCACCAGCGCCCCGCTGTTCGGGGAGGGCCCGGCCCATCTGGACGTCCAGCCGGCGGCGCTGGGCGACCAACTGGTGTTCGCGAGCCGCCGCGACGAGAAGACCCCGCAGGTCTACCTGCGCGCCGCGGACGGCCCCGTGACCCGGCTGACCTCCGGCCTCGACGCGGCGAACCCCCGGCTGACCCCCGACGGGCGGACCGTGGTCTTCGACGCGGCGGCGCCCGCCGGCGGGCAGCGCGACCTGTGGCGGGTGGGCACGGACGGGACCGGGCTCGCCCGGCTGACCGACACCCCCGAGAACGAGGAGCACCCCACCGTCTCGCCGGACGGCCGGAGGCTCGCGTACGCCGCTGACGCCGACCCGGCGGTCGGACGGCAGGTCTACGTCCGCCCGCTGGACGGCGGTACCGCCACCCCGGTGAGCGACCCCGCCCAGGGCGACGCCGGGGAGCCGGTGTGGAACCCGGTGGACGACGCCGCGCACCGGGATGTGATCGCCTACACCGCCACCGGCCCCGGCGGCCCCCGGCTGCGGTGGACGGACGGGCGCACGGGCGGGCCGCTGTTCGACGGCACGCCCGGGCAGTGGCGGACCCACGGGGCAGCCTGGCTGCCCGACGGGAACGACCTGCTCTTCCTCAGCCCGGACCGCACCTGCGACTGCGAGGGCGACTGGGACCACGTCTTCCGGGCGCCCGCCCGCACGGCGGACACGCCGTCGGTGGTCCTCAGCGAGGACCGCGAGGTCGGCTCGCCCACCTGGCTCGGCCCGTCCGACGGCGGCGGCGCCGTCGTCGAGCGGGTCACGGCGGCCGGTCCGCACCAGGTGACGCTCCAGGACGTCCGGTCGGACGGAGCCGACCCGCGCGACCTCGGACGGGCCCTCCTGAACGAGGATCCGGCCGCCGACACCGCGACCGATCCGACGCGGGATCCGCTGTTCCGGCCCGCCCCGGGGTTCGATCCGTGGACCGAGCGGCAGAACTACACCCCCGACGGGCGCAGGATCGTGTTCACCCGCTTCGAGGACGGGCTCGACGGCGACCGGGTCGTGCGGATCGAACGGATCTGGATCGCGGACGCCGACGGCACGAACGAGGCGGCGCTGCCGCTGGCCGGGCGGGGGCCCCGGGACTGGGACACCGATCCGACCTTCTCCCCCGACGGGCGCCTCCTCGCCTTCACGCGCACCTCGCCCGGCGGGGTGGGCGACGCCTCGGGCCCCGGGCGCATCCTGATCGCCGACGCCGCCACCGGGGCGCTGCGCGGCGAGGTCGTCCCGCCGGACGGGCAGGTGCGGGGCGGTGACGCCCAGCCGACCTGGTCGTCCGACGGCACGACGCTGGCGTTCACCCGCAACCAGGTCATCGGCGGCAACGGCGGGAACAAGCACATCTGGACCGTGCCCGTGGACCGGCTCGACCGGCAGCGGGACCTGAGCGCCGCGATGTGCCCGGCCGGCTGCGAGGTCATCGACGACAGCCCGGCGTTCTCGCCGGACGGCACCGTCATCGCCTTCAACCGGAAGAACGGCGGCGGCCGCGTCGACGAGCGCAACGGCCTCCTGCTCGCGCCCCTGGCCGGCGGCGGGTTCGACGCCGGCTGCCGGGTCCTGCTGCCGGACGCCGCCCGCGACGTGCCGGAGGCCTGCCACCAGGAGCTCCCCGACACCTCGGCGACCGGGCCCTTCCAGCCCCGCGACGCCGCCTGGACGGCCGACGGCAGGGGCCTGGTGTTCAGCTCCCGGGCCGCGCTCGGCCCGAACAGCCCGGAGAAGCTGCACCTGGTGGACGTCGCGACCGGTGCCCGCACCCCGCTGACCGCCGGCCTGCCGGGCCGTCAGAAGGAGCCCGCCGTACAGCAGTCCGTCGACCTCGCCGTACGGGCCCCCGCCGGCGTCCCGCCGCTGACCGTCGGCGTGCCCGGGATCGTCCGGGTCGAGGTCGTCAACGGCGGCCCGGCCGCCTCGCCCGGCACCCGGCTGACCCTGGCGCCCCCGCTGGGCCTGACCGTCACCGCGCTCACCGCGCCGGGCGCCTCCTGCGACGCGGCGGCCCTGACCTGTTCCCTGGGCGTCGTCCCGCCGGGCGGCACCGTTCCGGTGGACGTCACCTTCACCGGCACCGTCCCCGGCGACCTGCCGGTGGACTGGTCGGTGACCGGCGCCGTCCTCGACCCCCGCCCGAGCGACAACGCGGGCCGCACGGTCGTGCCGGTGCGCGAGGTGGTGGATCCCCCGACCCCGACGCCTTCGCCGTCGACCCCTGCGCCGACCACACCGCCCCCGACGACTCCGCCTCCCCCGACCACCGCGCCCCCGCCGACGACCACTCCCCCGCCGCCTCCCGAGCCGCCCGTGCCCCGGGCCGGACCCGGCGTGCGGATCACCGCGCAGCCCCGACCGGGGTACGTGGGCGGGCGCGTCGTCGTCACGTACACGGTCCGCAACGGGCGCAACGCGCTCGCGACCGGCCTCAGGCTGCGCATCGGGCTGCCCCCGGGCGTGCCCTCCAACGGGCCGCCGCCGGGCTGCGACAGCGGCTGGACGTGCGCGCTTCCGGACCTGGCGCCGGGCGCCCGCGCCGTCCTCCAGGTCGTCCTCGCCCCCGACCGGGCGTTCACCGGCCGGGTCACCGGGGTCCTCACCACCACCGGCACGGACGCCGACCCCCGCGACAACACCGCCCGGCAGCGCATCCGGGTCCTCCAGCCGCGGATCGTCGCGGTGCCCCCGATCGGCAAGCCCGGCTTCGTCACCTCGGTGCGCGGCCGGGACTTCCCGCCCGGGGTGCCCGTACGGTTCACCTGGCGGCCCGGCATCACGGCCGCCGCGGCGGCGACCGTGCCCGGCCCGGACGGCTCGTTCGTCGGCCAGCTGCTGATCCTCGCCAAGGATCAGACCGGCCCGCGGGAGATCACCGCGAGCGGGCCGGGCTTCGGCCCGGTGCGGACGGACTTCCTCGTGGTCAGCGGCACGGTGCAGCCGCCCGACGTGGTGGCCCGCCGGTGATCCACGAGGTCGACGAGGCGCTGCGCCGCCTGCTCGTGGAGTCCGGCCTGGAGGCGGCGGGCGTCGAGGTGGTGTTCGACGCGCCGACCCGTGACTGGGCGGCGCGGCGCAGCACGCCCACCGTGTGCGTCTTCCTGTACGACATCCGCGAGGACCACGCCCGCCGCGGCAGCGGGGCGGGAGAGGTGTACGACGAGGAGGGCTTCGTCGTCGCGCGCCGCACCCCGCCCCGCTGGTTCGAGCTGACGTACCTGGTCTCCGCGTGGGCGGGCCGCCCCGAGGACGAGCACCGGCTGCTGTCCCAGGTGCTCGTCTGCCTCACGGCCCGCGACGACCTCCCCGCGCACCTGCTCGGCGGGACGCTCGCCGAACTCGGCCTGCTCGTCCCGCTCGACGCGGGCGCCACCGGCCCCGACGCCCCCTCGCCCGCCGACGTGTGGTCGGCGCTCGGCGGTGAGCTGAAGCCGTCGATCGGGGTACGGGTCCGGGCCCCGCTCGCGGGCATCGGCCGGGTCGCCGCCCCGCCGGTCACCGAGGGGCTCGTGGTGCGTTCGGCACCCCGCTCCGGCCCGGACGGCGCGGACGAGGCGCGCCGCCTGCGCTACACCGAGGTGGACGCGCCCGCCCCCGACGAGGGCTTCGGCGGCACCCGGGACCGCCCGCCCGCCCCCGCCCGCCGCCGACGAGGAGAGCGCAGACCGTGACCGGCACCGTGCCGACACCCGCCCCGACGAGGGAGCCGACGCCCGACCAGGCCCGGGCGGCGACGCCCCGCCAGACCCGGGCGACGCCTCCCGACCCGGCCCGGGAGGCGCCGCCCGACCCGGCCCGGGAGCCGACGCCTGCCCCGACGGGGGAGCCGACACCCGGCCCGGCCCGGGCGGCGACGGCCGAACGCGTCCGGGAGGCGACGGCCGAACGGGTCCCGGAGGCGACGGCCGAACGGGTCCCGCCCCCGGACTCCCCTCCCCCGTACCTGTGGAGCCGGCTGGTGCTCGTCGAGGAGCGGGTGCGGCGGGCGGTGGCGGTGCGGCTCGCGGTCGATCCCGACCCGGACGACCCGTACCGGGGGCAGTTCCTGACGCCCGAGGCGGTCGGCCGGGTCCTGGATCCGCCGTACGACCCGGTCCTCCCGCCGCTCGCGCCGGCCGCTCCGCCGGCCGGTTCGCCGCTCGACGTGCTGGCCGCCCGCTTCTCCCTCGCCCCGCCGGACGTGGACCTGCTCCTGATCGCGCTGGCCCCGGACCTGGACGCGCGCTTCGAGCGGCTCTACGGCTACCTCAACGACGACCTGACGCGCCGTCGGCCCACCGTCGGGCTCGCCCTCGAACTCTGCGGCCTCGCCGGGGTCCCGGCCGCCCGGTTCCGGCTCGCCCCCACCGCCCCGCTCGTCGCCGGGGGCCTCGTCGAGGTCACCGAGCCCGAACGCCCGCCGCTGTCCCGCGTGCTGGCCGTGCCCGACCGGGTCACCGCGCACCTGCTGGGCGACTCCTCGCCCGACCCGCTGCTCGCCGGGGTCCTCGGGCGGGCCGCCGAGGACCCGGCCGCCGACCCGGCCGAACGGGACCGGGCCGCCGCCGCGTCGGTGCACGGCCCCGTCCACCTGCGCTCCCACGGCGGGGACCCGGCGGGCCTCGCCGCCGCCGCGCTGCGCGCCCGCGGGCTGGGCGTCCTGCCGCTGGACGCGGCGGCCCTGGGCGGCCACGGCGGCACGGTGGGCGGGCTCGCCCGGGTCGTCTCCCGCGAGGCCCGGCTGACCGGCGCGGGCGTGGTCCTGGGCCCGTTGGAGGAGCTGCCCGAACAGCCGGGCGAGCGGGCCCGCGTGCTGCGCGCGCTCTGCGCGGAGCTGGACGGGGTCCCGCTGTTCACGCACGGCACGAGCGGCTGGGAGCCCGCCTGGGCCCCGGACACCCCGGTCACCCTGACGGTGGCCGTCCCCTCCCCCGTACGGCAGGCGGCGCGCTGGCGGCACGCCCTGGAGCGGGCCGCCGAGCGGTACGGGGCGGGCCCGGGCGGGGCGGCGGCCGACGCCGGGGCGCTCGCGCGGTCGGTGGCCGCGCACCGGCTCGACGCCGGGCAGCTGCACCGGGCCGCCGGTGCAGCGGTGCGCACGGCCGCGCCGGCCGGCCGGCCGGTGACGCCCGAGGACCTGCGGGCCGCCGTGCGGGCCCAGAACGGCGCGGGGCTCGCCCGGTTGGCCCGCCGGGTGGAGCCCGCGGTGGGCTGGGAGGACCTGGTGCTGCCCGGCGCCACGCACCGGCGGCTGGAGGAGCTCGCGGTGCGGGCCCGCCACCGCGACCAGGTGCTCGGGCGCTGGGGGATGCGTCCCGGCGGCGGGCGCGGGCGCGGGGTGATCGCGCTCTTCGCGGGCCCGTCCGGCACCGGGAAGACCATGTCCGCCGAGGTCGTGGCCGCCGACCTCGGCATGGACCTGTACGTGGTGGACCTGTCGACGGTCGTCGACAAGTACGTCGGCGAGACCGAGAAGAACCTGGAGCGGATCTTCACGGAGGCGGCGGCCGTCAACGCGGTGCTGCTGTTCGACGAGGCCGACGCGATCTTCGGCAAGCGCGCGGAGGTGAAGGACGCGCACGACCGGCACGCCAACATCGAGTCGGCGTACCTGCTCCAGCGGATGGAGTCCTTCGACGGCCTGGCCGTCCTGACCACCAACCTCCGCGCCAACCTGGACGAGGCGTTCACCCGCCGCCTCGACGTGATCGCGGACTTCCCGGTGCCCGACGCGGCCCAGCGGCTGGCCCTGTGGGAGCGGTGCCTGGGCGGGCGGCTGCCCCGGGCGGACGACCTCGACCTCGGTTTCTGCGCGGACCGGTTCGAGCTGGCCGGGGGGTCGATCCGGGCCTGCGCGGTCACCGCCGCGTACTCCGCCGCCGCCGCGGGCGGGCCGCTGACCATGGTGCAGCTGGTGGCGGCGGTGGCCCAGGAGTACCGCAAGCTGGGCCGCCTGGTCCTGGAGGGCGAGTTCGGCCCGTACCTGGACCGGGTCACGCACGTCTGAGCCCGCGCGTCGGCGGCGGACGACGGCGGGGAGCGCCCGCGCGGAGCGCCCGCGCGGAGCGCCCGCGGAGGGCAGTCCGCCTGCCCCCGGCCAGGTCCGTGTGCCCCTGCCGCCGCCGACGCCCGCCGGAAAGGCTGTGATCGCGCTGATCACCGCGCGGCGCCATTCCAGGCCGCAGGACACGGACGAAGGAGCGAGCATGCCGACGTACCTCACCCCGGGCGTGTACGTGGAGGAGGTGCAGTCCGGTGCTCGCCCGATCGAGGGGGTCGGCACCGCCGTCGCCGCGTTCCTCGGGTTCGCCCAGAACGGGCCCTTCCACGAGCCGACGCTGGTCACCAGCTGGGAGCAGTTCACCCAGCGGTTCGGCGGCTTCACGGCGGGCGCCTACCTGCCCCTCGCGGTGCACGGCTACTTCGCCAACGGCGGCGGCGCCGCGTACGTCGTCCGGGTCGGCCGCCCCGGCGGAGACGGTGACGGTGCCGGTACCGGCGCGGGTGCGGGGACGTCCGGGTCCGGCGGGGCCCAGGAGCTGCCGGTGGCCCGGCCGGTCGAGCTCGGCGGCTTCCTCGTCGCGGCCCGGCCCGGCGTCACCGGCGTGTCCGTCGAGATCGCCGACGCCGAGGGCGAGAACCCGCCCGAGGACCGCTTCAGGATCCTGGTCCGCCAGGGCGACCAGGTGGCCGAGACGTACGAGGTGTCCACCCGCAAGAGCGTCAAGGGCTACGTCGTCACCCAGACGCGGGCCTCGCGCCTCATCGAGGTCGTCGAGCAGCGCGAGGCCGCCCAGACGCGGCCCGCCGCCCAGACGGTCGCCCTCCCCGACGGGCCGGCCGCCCCGGCGCCGACGGGGCGGCCCGGGCGGGACCGGCTCGACCCGGCCGAGTACGTCGGCGACGCGGACGCCCGTACCGGCTTCGCCGGCCTGGAGACGATCGACGAGATCACCATGGTCGCGGTGCCGGACCTGATGAGCGCCTACCAGCGCGGCGACATCGACGCCGAGGGCGTGCGCACCGTGCAGCTCGCGGTGATCTCGCACTGCGAGCAGATGGGCGACCGGGTGGCCGTCCTGGACGCCCCGCCCGGGCTCTCCGCCCAGCAGGTGCGGCACTGGCGCAACGAGGAGGCGGGCTACGACTCCCGGTTTGCGACGCTGTACTACCCCTGGGTGCGGGTCTTCGACCCGGCGGCCGGGCGCAACACGACCGTCCCGCCGAGCGGTCACATCGCGGGCGTGTGGGCGCGCAGCGACGCCGAGCGCGGCGTCCACAAGGCCCCCGCCAACGAGGTGATCCGGGGCGTCGTGGACCTGGAGCTGAAGCTCAGCAAGGGCGAGCAGGACCTGTTGAACCCGATCGGCGTGAACTGCGTGCGGGCCTTCCCCGGCCGCGGCATCCGCGTCTGGGGCGCCCGCACCCTCTCCTCCGACCCGGCCTGGCGCTATCTGAACGTGCGCCGCCTCTTCAACTACCTGGAGGAGTCGATCCTGCTGGGCACCCAGTGGGTGGTCTTCGAGCCGAACGACGACCGGCTCTGGTCCAGCATCCGGCGCAACGTCACGGCCTTCCTCACCGAGGAGTGGCGCCGGGGCGCCCTGTTCGGCCGGACGGCGGCGGAGGCGTTCTACGTGAAGTGCGACCGGGACAACAACCCGCAGGAGTCGATCGACCAGGGCCGGGTGGTCTGCGAGATCGGCGTGGCGCCCGTCAAGCCGGCCGAGTTCGTGGTGTTCCGGCTGGCCCAGTTCTCGGACAGCACCAGCCTCGTCGACGAGTGAGGCGCGGGGCCGCCGGACCCCGGAATCCGGCACGGCGGATGAATCAGATGAATCAGATGAAGCGGACAGTGAGAGAGGGATAGACGGTCATGGCAGAGGGCGATGCTCTTTCCACCCATGTCTTCGGCGTGCAACTGGGCGGCTATCTGGTCGAGTCGGTCCAGGAGATCAGCGGCCTGAGCGTCGAGGAGGAGGTCGTCGAGGTCCGCCAGGTCAGCGCGACCGGCAAGCAGATCATCCGCAAGCAGCCCGGCGCCCGCCAGGCGGGGGAGATCACGATCACCCGGGGACTCGACAAGAGCAGCGAGTTCACCAAGTGGATCAAGGAGACCCTGAACAACGGGGCCGTCGACACCGCCCGGCAGAACATCACCATCGAGATCAAGGACAGCACCGGCTCGACCGTCCGGCGCATCCAGCTGATGCAGGGCTGGGCCTCCAAGTGGGAGGGCCCCTCGCTGAAGGCCGGCGAGTCGTCCGGGGCCACCGAGACCGTGACCATCGTGTTCGAGGAGATCATCGTCGAATGAGGCGTCGTACGGTGACGGCGGGCAGCCTGGAGGAGATCCTCCAGGCCACGGCGCCCGCCCCGGCCCCCGAGCAGCCGGCCCCCGCCGCCGCACCGGCACCGCGGCAGGACCACGGGCTGCGCACCGATTTCGAGTTCGAGCTGCCGCGCGGGTACGTGGACGAGGACGGCACCCTGCACCGGCACGGCGCGATGCGCCTGGCCACCGCGCGGGACGAGCTGCGGCCCCAGATCGACCTGCGGGTCAAGGAGAACCCGGCGTACCTGAGCGTGGTGCTGCTCAGCCAGGTGATCACCCGGCTCGGCACGCTCACCGACGTGCACGCGGGCGTCGTGGAGCGCATGTACGCGACCGACGTCGCCTTCCTCCAGGACTTCTACCGGCGCGTCAACAGCGAGGGCCACACCCGCGCGGCCGTCACCTGCCCGCACTGCGAGGGCGGCTTCGAGGTCGACCTCTCCGGTGGGCGCCTGGGGGAATCGTGACGTACGCCCTCCCCCGGCTGCGGGAGGAGATCGCGTACATCGCCTACCACTTCCACTGGCAGCGCGACGACATCCTCGACCTGACCCATCGCGAGCGCCAGGACTGGGTCACCGAGATCGCCCGTATCAACACCCGTGTGAACGAAGGCGGTTGACATCATGGCATGGCGGGACAGGCTGCGGCGGCGCGGCGCCGGGCCCTCCCGGGGCCCGGCTCCCACGGACGCCGCGGCACCGGGCCCGGCGGCGCCGCGGGACGCCGCCGCCCCACCCGGGTCCGGCGTGCCCGGGAACTGGGACGGCGGCTGGCGCATGACGACGAGCCCCCGGCTGACCGTCTCCCGCGCCCCGCTGGCCGTCAGCGACGGCCTCGTCTTCCGCGCCGGCCTGGCCGCCTGGCAGGACCCGTCGTTCGACACCGGACTCGCCCACGGCCTGGCCCCCTCCGCCCCGCCCGGCCTCGTCCGCGGGGTGGCCCGCCCCGCCGCCGACCCGCCCACCCACAGCGGCGGGGGCCCGCTGCTGCTCCGCGCCCTCGGCCCGTACGGGGCGGAGCCCGAGCAGGACCCGACGCCGGAGCCCTCCGCGCCCCGCACCGCGCGCCCGTCGAAGCCCGGCCCCGTACGACGGGCCGGGGCCGAGGCGCAGCCGCTCGGCACACCCGCGCCCGAGGCCGGGGCCCCGACGACGGCTCCGCCCTCCGACGTCACGCCGGGACCGGTCGTGGCGCGGACCGTGTCGGGGCGGGAGCCGACCGGGGGCTCCGGAACGCCGGCCCCGGCCCGGGAACGCGGCCGGGACCCCCGCGGGGAGGAGCCTCCTGGCGCGGCGGGACCCCGCCCTGCTGCGCCGGTCACGGACGCGCGCGGCAACGGACCCGGGAACCGGCGGCTCCTGTCACCCCCGGCCCTCGGTACGGCAGTACAGCGCGCCGAACCCTCCGGTGCGGCAGGGGCGGCCGGTCCCGGTCGGACCCGCGCCCCGGCGCTTCCGGCAGGGCCCACCGGGCCGGCACGCCCCGAGCGTCCGGAGCGCCCGCGGCTACCGGATTTCCCTCTGATACGGCGGATCGCCGTGGTTCCCCAGGCGCCGGTGGACGGCGCCCCGCCACGGGGAACGACGCCCTCACGCGCCTCCGGCACCGCCGCACTCCCCACCCGACGGGCCGTGGCCGGCGCTCCGGTGCCGCACGGCGGGGGCGGAGCCGCGGCCGACCCGGCGCCGTCCGGTGCCCCGGCGTCCCGCGCCCGCGAGGCGTCCCTCCGGGAGGGGGCGGCCGGCGCCCCGGCATCGCACGGGGAACGCGCCGCCTCTCCGGCTCCCGCGCCCGGTCCGGCGCCGTCCGCGGCCCCGGCGCCCCGCGCCGTGGTGCGCCCGCGCACCATCGGGCGGCCGTCGACCGTCGCCCGCACTCCCGCGATGCCCAGGCGCCGCGTGGCGGTCGTGCCGCCCGCTTCCGGGACCACCCCTCCGGCCACGCCCCCGGTGCAGCGGGCGAGCAGGGCCCCGCTCGGGGCTCCGGTCGCCGAACCGCCCGGTGGCGGCGAGCCGTCGGACGTGACGGTCCCCGGCTCGCCGATGCCCCTGGTCCGGCAGCAGGCCGAGACGGCCACCGCCCCGGCGACACCGTCGGCCACCAGGCCACCGCTCGGAGCCCCGCCCACCGGACCGACGGCCGCCACGAAGCCGCCGGAGGCGACTACTCCCGAGCCATCGCCGTCCCTGCCCACGGTCCAGCGTCGAGCCGAGACGCCGACCGCCCCGGAATCGCCTCGGACCGGCAGGCCGTCGCCCGACACACCCCTCACCTCACCACCGCCCATCCCGCGGCCGCCGAGGACGACCCCTCCGGACCCGTCGCCGCCCTTGCCCACGGTCCAGCGCCAAGCCGAGACACCCGCCACTCCAGCGACACCACCGGTCACCAGGCCACCGCTCGGCGCGCCCCTCACCGAACTGCCGCCCACCGCGCAGCCGTCGGAGGCGACCCCTCCCGACCCTTCGCCGCCCCTGCCCACGGTCCAGCGTCGAGCCGAGACACCCGCCACCCCGGCGACACCACCGGTCACCAGGCCACCGCTCGGCGCGCCCCTCGCCCAACTGCCTTCCACCGCGGCGCCGTTGGGCCGCGACACGGCGCAGTCGTCGGAGGTGACGGTCACCGGGGCCGTCGATGCCCGCCGTCCGACGTCCGGCCGAGCCGCCCGCCGGGCCCGGGCCCCGGGCGCGGAGCGGGCTCGGGGCACCCCTGCACGCCTTGCCGGCGAGCGCGGCGCTCCCGGGCACCGCCCCTGCGGCCCGGACCCGCACACCGCAGGCGACCCCGCTCCAGCGCACCGCCCTCACCGGGCCTTCGGGGGACCACGGCGACCGACGGCCCGTCCCGGTCCCGCTCGTCGAGCCGGACCCCGTCGCCGACGGCGGCAGCGGCGGCCCCGCGGACTCCCCTGTGCCGGTCCTCCGGCTTCTGGCGGCCCGTCCTCTGCCCCTGGGCCTGGACGCCGTCGACACGGGGAGTCCGGACCCGCCCCGTACGGGCCCGGCGTCCAGGCCCGTGGTGCCCGCCCGGTGGCCGGACGCACCCTCGGCCGCGCCCCCGGGCCGGCGCGCGGCGGACGGGCCGCGGGTGACGACGGGGGCGGCCTCCCCCCGTACCGGCACCGCGCAGGCGCCCACGGTCTCCGTCGGCCGCGCCGCACGCCCCGTACCCGCGTCGGGTCCGGCGCCGCTGCCCGTGGCCGGCGCTCCGACGCCGCCGCTCGTGGTCCGGCCGGCCCCGGCCCCCCACGGCCCCGGGCGGGCTGCCACCGGGCCGTCCGATCCCGGTGGCGCGGCCCGCGGTGGCGCGCGGTGCCGGTGGGGCGAACCCGCCGCCGCTGCAACGCGCCACCGGCACCCCGCGTCCCGACGGCGGACCGCCCCCCGCACCCGGTGCCGCGCGCCCGGTGCAGGCGGCCGCGGTGCCGGGCCGGGCGGAGCGGGTGCGGGAGACGGGGGCCGCAGGGCTCGGACACCGAGTTGGACGACCTGGCCCGGCGGCTGCTGGATCCGGTCGCGCGGCTGCTGCGCACCGAGTTGCGGCGCGGGCGCGAGCGCGCGGGCAGGCCCTTCGACGGGCGTCGCTGAGAAGACGGACGAACGAGAGACGGACGGCGGAACGATGACCGACAGCATCTTCGCGACCAGCGTGTTCTTCCGGCTGGCGATCGGCGGCAACGACCTGGGCGCGTTCCACACGTGCTCGGGCATGGGGGCCGAGGTCGAGATGGAGAGCTATGCCGAGGGCGGCAACAACGGCTTCACCTGGCAGCTGCCGGGCCGGGTCACCTGGTCGAACATCACGCTCACCCGGCCGGTCACGGCGGACACGGCGAAGATCGGCCGCTGGCTGGACGAGACGCTGCGCAGGGTCGAGCCGAAGGACGGCGAGATCGTCGCCCTGCGGCCCGACCTGAGCCGGATCATCAGCTGGCAGGTCTTCGGGATCGTGCCGGTGCGCTGGCAGGGGCCCTCCTTCGACCCGGCCCACTCGGAAGCGGCGGTGGAGACCCTGGAGATCGCCCACGCGGGCCTTCTGCCCAGCTGACCCCGGCAGCCGCCCGCACCCGGCCCTCGCGCGAGCGCCCCGCACCGGCCCCCGCCCCCGCACCCGCACCCGCACCCGCACCCGCACCTGTGCCGTTTCCCCTTTCCACACCCGTACCTCGTCCCCGCTCCGGAAGGGAGTGCACGCCATGCCCGCATCGGCTCGCGCCAGCCGCGCCAGGGCCCAGCTCACCCTGAAGGAGCCCCCCGCCTCGGTCGGGGCCAAGCCCGGCGGGACGATCGCCCGGCTCGACCTCCAGTTCAACCCCTCGTCGCTGGAGCTGCGCAAGACCACCGAGTGGCGGCGCTCGCCGTCCCGGATGGCCGGGCAGTCGGCGCTGCCCGAGTTCGTGGGCAGCGGCCCGCGCGCGCTCAGCCTGGAGGTCTTCCTGGACGCCACGGCCACGCACGACAACTCCGTGGAGCAGGCGGTGGAGAAGCTGATGAAGGCGTGCGTGCCGACCCCGGCGAGCCTGGGGCGGAAGAAGCCGGCGAGCCCGTGGGTGCGCTTCGAGTGGGGCAACGCGCGGACGACGTCGTTCGACGGGGTGCTGTCCAGCCTGTCGGTGACCTACACGCTGTTCGACGTGGACGGGAAGCCGTTGCGGGCCACCTGCGCGCTGTCCATCGAGGAGGCGAGCGTCGACCCGCCCGGACAGAACCCGACGTCCGGCGGGCGCACCGCGCGCAGCACGCACACCGTGGTGGCGGGCGACAGCCTGGCGATGCTGGCGTGGCACGAGTACGGCGACGCGACGGCCTGGCGGGCCATCGCGGAGGCGAACGGGATCGACGATCCGATGGCGCTGGTCCCCGGGACGGAGCTCGTGGTGCCGGGGATGCGGGACGCGGGCGACGAGGACGAGGAGGGGCGATGAGCACGTCCGACGCCGGAGGCCGGTCGTTCGCGGCCGATCCGATCGTGGAGGCCCCGGGTGAGCTGCCGCCCGTCTGGGCCGCGCAGCTGGTGAGCTGCGTGGTCGACGAGAACGTGGCGCTGCCCGACACGGCGGTGCTCACCTACCGGGACCCCGACCACGAGTTCCTGCGCGCGACCGGCATCACCATCGGCACCCCGCTGCGGGTGTCGGTGGTGACGGTGAAGGGGCAGGCGCGGGAGCGGCTGTTCAACGGCGAGGTGACGGCCCTGGAGATCGACCGGGACCGCACCGGTTCGTTCACCGTCGTCCGCGCCTACTCCAAGGCCCACCGGCTCCAGCGGGGCCGCAAGGTCGTGGCGTACCGGAACATGACGGCCGCGGCCATCGTGCGCAAGGTGGCCGCCGGGGCGGGGCTCGCGGTCGGGGCGGTGGAGGCCGCGCCGGTGACGTACCGGCAGCTGTCCCAGGCGAACGTCTCCGACTGGGACTTCCTGCAGTTCCTCGCCGGGGAGAGCGGCGCGCAGGTGCGGGTGGACGACAAGGGGCTGCTCCAGTTCACCCGGCCGGCCAAGGCGTCCGGGGCGCCCCGCCCCGTCGACGTCGGCCACGCGGCATCCGATGGTGCTGGAGTACGGGCGCAACCTGTTGGCCCTGCGGGCGGCGCTGTCGGCGGCCGACGGCGCGGCGAAGGTGGCGGTGCGCGGCTGGGACGTGACCACCAAGCGGCCCCTGGTCGCCGAGCGGCCGGCCGTGGTCAGCGACACGGTGGTCCCGGGGGCTCGGTCCGCAGGCCGCCGCGCGGTTCGGGTCGTCGACCGTGACGGTGACGGACACGCCGTACCGCACGCAGGCCGAGACGACGGCGGTCGCGGGGGCGACGGCGGCGCAGATCAGCGCCGGTTTCGGCGAGCTGGAGGCGGTGGCCGAGGGCAATCCGCTGCTGCGGGCGGGCCGGGCGGTGGCCCTGGGCAACGTGGGTCCCGCGTTCTCCGGCCGGTACACGGCGACCGCCGTGCAGCACGTCCTGGAGCCGCACGGCGGCTACCGCACCACGGTGTGGGTCAGCGCGAGCCCCGACCGCTCGCTGACGGGTCTGGTGACGGGCGCCAACGCCCCGGGGCGCGGCCCGCGCGTCCCGGGCCTCGCGATCGGCGTGGTGACGGACGTGCGGGAGCCGAACGGCTCGGAGCGCGGGGCGGTGCGGCTGCGGTTCCCGTGGCTGGACGACACGTACGTCACGGACTGGGTGCGGACGGTCCAGTGGGGCGGCAAGGGCGGCGGTGGCGTCGTGAGCCCCGAGGTGAACGACGAGGTGCTCGTCGGCTTCGAGCAGGGGCTGTTGCGACAGTCCGTACGTCATCGGCGGCCTCTACAACGGGTGGACGAGCCCTCGCCGCACGACGTGCCCCTGGTCGACCGGACCAGCGGCAAGGTCAACCGGCGGTCGGTGGTGTCGCGTTCGGGCCATCGGGTGGAGCTGCTGGACGCGCCGGCGCCGGGCCCGTCGGGGCTGCGTCTGGTGACCGGTGACGAACGCCTCGAGGTCCGCCTCGGACGACCGCCGGGACCGGATCGAGCTCACCGTGTACGCCGGGCGGAACCGGCCGGTGAGCTCCGTGCTGCTGGACCGGGACGGCATCACGCTGGACGCCCGGCAGGGCACGGTGAAGGTGACCGGCCGCGAGGTGGACATCGACGCCACGGCCCGCGTGCGCGTCGGCGGGCGGACGGTCCGAGTGGCCGGGAACGGCCGAGGTCACCGTCGACGGCGGCCTCTGGCGGTCCTCAAGGCCCGCCTCGTCCGCATCAACTGACCTCTCCTGTCCCTCCTCGTTCCCACCACCCCGTCCCTCCTGTGTCCCACTTTCCGGTCTTCCCGCCGCAGCCACCTTCCTCCCGAGGAGCCCCTGATGCCGTCCGCCGCCCCTCGTACCGGGCGATCCGACCGACCACGGCGGCCGGATCGCCAACTCCGCCGCCCGGCGCCGCCGCGACCGTGGCGACGGTGCTGATCGGCGGGCTGCCGGCCGCCGTGGTGGGCAGCCTGCCACGTCTGCGTGTCCCGCCGCACGTCGCCCTCGGACCGGCCAACGTGGTGCTGCCCGACCCGGCCGGGCTCGCCGCGGGCGCGGTGCTGATCGGCGGACTGCCGGCGGCGCGGGCCCGCGACCGGACGGCGTGCGGCGCGACGATCCTGACCGGCGCGCCGGACGTCCTGAATCGGGGGCGGTGATGACGCGAAGCGGTCTCATCGGCCGCGGCTGGGCGTTCCCGCTGCGGGTCGGGCCCACCGGCGGGATCGGATGGTCGAACGGGAGCAGGGAGCTGGAGGGAGGCGATCCGGCATGGTCCTGGGGGACCGCCCCCGGCGAGCGTCCGATGCGGCCCGAGTTCGGCTGCGGATCCACGAGTACGCGTCTTCGCGCCCGGCGACGGCGACACGCCGGGCGGGTCGCGCGCCAGCGGTGCGCGAGGCGCTGGAGCGGTGGGAGCCGCGGATACGTGGTGGACGAGGTCGTCGTGGCCTTCGACCCGTGGACGCGGGGACCCTCTACATCGACGTGAACATACACCGTGCGGACCACCAAACGACCGGCGCAAACGGTCTTCCCCTCTACACGATCCCCTCCGGGAGGGGCTCGGGAAAGCGGTCGACGGACTGATGGCCCTCCCTCCCCCCGAACCTGGACGACCGGACGGTGTTCAGCAGCTCGTCGACGAGGCGAAGCGGTACGGGCAGCAGCGCGGCGGAGTGGACACGACCACAACGTGTCGATCCTGGGCGTCACCCTGATCGAGACCTTCGCCTTACCTCGTGGACCAGCTGCTCTACCGGCTGAACCGGGTGCGGACAAGAACTACCTGGCGTTCCTCGACCTGTTGGGGATCCGGGCTGTTCCCTGCCCTCTGCGGTACGTGTCTCCACGTATCTCGTACGACTGGTATAGACCTTTCCATGAGACTGAATCGGCCACCTGCCAGCCGGACGACGGTGACAAGCAATGACAGCCGAGGAGACGACCTTCCATGGTCCATTCTCTGGTGTACGAGGCCGGCGGCCCGCGGGCCAACCGACACAAGAGCCCGGAACGACGCACGGGCGCGCGGATTCTTGCGGAACCGCACCGAACTCGGAAACGACTCCCGAGAAATCATGCGAGACTCCACGAAGCTCCAATCCGACCCTATGTATCGACAGCGGGCTGACCCGCTCGCGCGGAAGAGTGGCGGACGTTCACCGTGCTCTTATACATCGTGCACTCAATTCGGACCACTTACGACAACGGATAAGACACGGAGTCCTGTCCCACATTCACTGGCCCACCGCCCTAGCACGCACACACTTGACTCTGGACGCTGGCTGAGTCAGCACACCTGTACGTAGCCGAACAAATAGGAATACTAAGCCGGGTGCACGCCAGGCACCAGAAGAACATCGCCGACTGAAGCCACGCGAGCACGTGAGTAACCCACAGACGCCCTAGCAACCGCACCCCCGTCTGGCTGTCGGCGAGTGCTGGGACGCTGCCGGGCACGCCTGGCTAGCGGGCGCTGCGAGACGGGCTCTCGACAGCACGGGCGCTCCCTACATGATACACATCGGCCGGGCGATGGATCATCGTGTTTACGTCCCGCCGGGCACACCGCTCGTGCTGCGTCGAAGGGGACGCGCGCGGTGCTTGGCTGCGTGTGCGGGGGTGACGGAGGAGAAGATCAGGCAGACCGTGTCTAATCGCGAGTCCCGACAGTGCGGGAGGCCGGAAGTGACATTCATCCGTTACCGGCCCCCCGGGCACGATCGACCGTGGAGCACGCCGAAGACGGTGACCGGACGTGCCAGCTGTCTAGGCGCTACTCTGGAGGTTAGTGTCCACCCTCAGGTGCGTCGGTTGACAGAGCTCTGGGCTCCCGGCCGACCACGCCGGTGCTCGCATAAGACCGGCCGGAGCCGCCGGTTGGTGGTATCTGGTCCCTCCCCGCCTGAGAGGGTGGCAGCGCTCGGGAGTGGATCTGGACTCTCGAAACCTCGGGCCCCATTGTTTCGGGCCCGGAAGGTAACGCGGCAGAGTCGCGGGCGACGCACACCTCACGCACGTAGTTCCACGTTCCGCCACGGTGCTTTGCGCGAGCCCGCCACGGCACCCTGGCTCGCGCGGTGGGGCCGTGCCGCCCCCCAACGGGGGTTCGCGCACCATCACGGGTCACTCCCGGCTTACGGAACGGCGGCGGCCCTCGCTGTCGCGGACAAACGTCGCCCGGTTGGCGCCGTTACCTCGGTGACCTGTTCCTCTCCAGCCAGTTCCCGTCCTCGTACGAACCCCGGGTCCGCCCAAACCCAGCGGAATCCTCTGGCCCCAGCGGGGCGGGGTCGATCCGGATGGACTCGGTCTCTTTTTCCCCTCCTCAGAGACCATCGACAACGCCAGGGCGCTGGGCCCCACGAAGCGCCCCCTGCGCATGCCAGGACCGCGGCGGTGACGGCCGAGGACTACGAGTATCATCGCCCGGCAGCGCTGGAGCCTTCGTGCTCAGGGTCTCGCTGCCTTCCGGACGCCGGTGGGCTGGCCGCGCGGAGCCGTGACCGGGTCCTCCTGCGTTGAGGTCCCTGACGCCGTTGGCGGAACGAGTGGCTGACCGTGCTCCGCTTCGAGCAGTGATCCTTCCTCGGAGGCAGGTGCCTCGGGGACGTATTCACCGGCGCGCTCGCGAACGGCGCCTGATCGGCACCCGTCTGGCGTTGTAGCCGCCGTCCTCACAATTACCAGTGGCCGTGACTTGGTGGTGGCCCGCTGTCGTGCGCCGGCCGCGGAGGCGTGAACCGGCCCTGCGCTTGCCACGCGGTGCGGGAGGGGGGGGGGGGTGGTGGGCGCGGACCGATCGCCGCGACTGTTCCGGCCTACATCACGACCCGCCTGGCGAGGCGGCCTCACGACTGGCAACTGTTTCCGGTGGCCGTTCGGCCGGCCGGTGTCCCCCAGTAAGGGGACGGTGTTGCGTGCGTCCTGCAACGCGCCGTCGGTGGACGGTCCTCGGTTGGAGGAGATCCGGATGTTCGCGGCCGACCCGGTCACCTGGCCCAGGCGTGGGAGACCCCCGGTCGAACCGGATCGAGGTCGCCGCGGCAGCGCGCGCTGGTCTTCTCGTACCAGCACCAGGTCGTCGTAGGCGGCCCGGGCCGAGGAGGAGCGCGGTGAAGCCGGGCCGCCTTTTTATCCTTCGGGCCGGGCTGCCCAGCCGCGCCAACCCATCCGGCACGGGCAGCTGCCGCGCTGTACGCCGAGGACGGATTCGACCAGCGGTTTCACCGGCCCCGGCTCGACACGGTCCTTCGCGCCCGCGTGTTCGCGACCCTGGACACAACTTGCCAACGCCTACTTCGAACCGAGTTGCCCCCCGTGAACCCCGGCCGACTTCATGCTCTCTGGGCTGGCCACTCTCTGGCGTGGGGGCTGTCGGGGCCACGACACGCGCGCTCGCCGCCGCGACCAGCGGTCGCGAGGCGGTAGCCCTGCGCCGCGGAAACTGACACCACGCGGCGCCGGGCACAAACCCCCGCGCGGCGGGTCACGACGACCTGCGGATCGGTCCTGGGGCCGTGTCCCCGTCGAGGCGAGGGGGACGGTGCGGAATCTTGGTCCGGGGCACCTCCCCGGGTGCCTTCGCTGCCGCCCGCCCGCGTCCGACGAGCGTCCTCGTCGTCGGTGGGCCGCACGCGAGCCTACGTCCGACGCCGACCGGTCCGTCTTCCCGGCTCGTCCGCGCGCTGTGGCCGGTCACACGGTCTCTGCCCCCCCCAGGTGGAGGGACTGCCCGGACCGCCTCCGGCGCGGCGAAAAGGGGCGACGGCCTTGCCTGAATGCCCGGAGCGCCGGGGCGTCCCAACGGTGCGACGGACGCACTTCCGGCGGCAACGCGGGACCTACCTCGGGATCTGGTTCGGACAGGCCCACGGCCCCACGGCTCCCGGCGCCGGGGACGGCCGCATACGCCCCCGCCGGGCCACGCCAGCCCGGAGACCCCAGGGAGACACCGCCGCCAGGCCAGCACAGGATCCGAGCCCCAGCGGCCGGCGCCACCCA